>CAYMTW010000013.1:46082-49486 GCA_964393485.1 uncultured Melioribacter sp.
TCATCCCTGCGAAAGCAGGGATCCAAATCGTCATCCCTGCGAAAGCAGGGATCCAAATCGTCATCCCTGCGAAAGCAGGGATCCAGGTGGGCGAATACCGACTCCCGCTTTCGCAGGAATGACAACCAAAAACCTAAAACCCAGAACCCAAAACCTTCTTCGCCGTATACGCATACGTTCGGTCGTAGTAGTCTAGGGCGATCTCCACGGCTGAGCGCATATCGCCACGTTGGACGGCATCGATAGCGCGCTGCGTGCGATCGCCACCCAGCTTTTCGCCGATACGCTCGAAGGCGCCGATGAGCTCTTCGGGTGGGAGCTGACCATATTCATCGACAAGGTTTGCGATGCGCTGCGTAAGCGGTGTTTCGAGAATGTGTCGTGGTGCGACGCGCATCGACTCAAACAGGCGCTCTGGTAGGTGCACGCGACCGATGGTGCGGCTTTCGTCCTCTACCCAAATCGGGCTCGACAGATCAAAGCCGCGCATGGCATGATGAATGAGATTCATCATATGTTCCGTTGTTGGCTGCGCAGGCTGCATGATACCGCCGAAGGATGAGCCCTTGTGGTTGGCAAGACCCTCAAGATCAACGACTTGCTCGCCCCTTTCCGCAAGAGTGCGAAGGAACGACGTTTTGCCGGAACCGGTCGGGCCAGCCACAACCCGCCATTGCCACGGCAGGGCCAAACGCTCGGCGGCTGCACTGCGGAAGCCCTTGTACCCGCGGGGGATCGTCTGCGAGGCAAGTCCACTCGTAGAGAACAGCCAGCTCATCGATGAGCTGCGCATGCCCCCTCTCCAGCAATAGACGACAAGGGGCTTACCGAGAGCACGCGCCTGTTCAACATAGCCGGCAAGACGTGGACCAACAAGCTCCAGACCGCGCTGGATGGCCTCCTCCCGCGACTGCTGCACATAGCGTGTTCCGACGTCGGCACGTTCTTCGTTGGTAAACAACGGGATGTTTACGGCGCCAACGATGTGGCCCTTCTCATACTCGGCCGGTGTGCGCACGTCGACAACGGCGTACTCCTCCGAGTAGATACTCTCAAGCACCGAAGTCATCATACTCTGTCAGCTGAGAGTATTCGCTCGGTGGGGCGGCGCGGGCTACATCTACCATGGACTGTACGAACTGACCGAAGGCCGCATGAACAAGGTCGGCCACAAGCTCGGGTGCATGCACAACGCATGTATGGGAACGCTCGCGACGTCCATACAACCACCCGGTGATGATCTGCAGTTCATTCAATTCGCGACTGGTAAAACGTGACGCTGGCGCGGGTTCGGTGAAAAGCTGCGTCAGCTCGGCAATGATCCCATCCTTCGGTGCCTTCAATCCCACTTCGCGTTGAAACGCTAGACGCCCGGCTCTGAGGGCATAGACCTCGATGGTGGAGCTTTTCTCGCCCACCGGCACAAAGATCATCACGTTGGTATCGGTTACGGCCAGGGGGCGATCCGATGCGTGCAGCATCGCGCGCTCCACCTCGCGGATTCCGTCGCGCAGCACCGCTGCGCGCTCATAGTCGAGGTCTGCCGCCGCAAGCTCCATCTGCGTGCGCAGACGACCCACAGCCCCCTGCTCGACGTTGCTCAGAAAGCGCCGCGCGTCATCGACGGACTCGTTGTAATCGTCGATTGTCTGATGCAATGCACACGGACCATTGCACCGCTTGATGTGATAGTCGAAACACGGCCTGATATCGACGTGCGGATGCAGCTCGCCGGCACATGTACGAAGCTTGTTTTCCCGCACGACCATGTCAAGGATACGCTGTGCCATGCGGTGACTGCGGAATGGACCGAAGTACTCGGCCTGATCGGACTCGATGCTCGAGGCCAGCTCCAGTCGCGGAAAGGCCTCGTTGGTGATCTTCAGAAAAGCAGGCGCGCGGTACTTCCGTGACGTCACGTTATGAACCGGCAGGCGCTGTTTGATCTCGCGCGACTCCAGCAGGATCGCCGCCAGCTCCGTGCCAGTGGTCTCCCAGCGGATGTGGCGGACAAACCGGATCATCTTCTGGACGCTGCGTCCGTGCAATGGAGCATCGTTGAAGTACGACATCACCCGTGAGCGCAGCGACTTGGCTTTGCCAACGTAGAGGACCTGTTTCTTGGCGTTCAGGAAGTAATACACGCCGGGATCTTCGGGCAGCTCGCGCAGGTAGGGGGCGAGCATCGTTCGGCGCTTGGCGGCTGCGGCCGACATCGTCTTCGATGCCGCACGCTGCACATGCTGCAATGCGATGAGGTCCTCCAGCGTGGCGGCCTCGTGCTCTGTGCGAGCACGCTCGATCATTCGGATGAGCACCTGTGCCGTGGCCTCAGTGTCACCCATTGCGCGGTGACGCGCCGAGATGACGTGACCGTAGTGCTCGGCAACAGCGCCAAGGTTATGCTTAGCTAGTCCGGTTGAGATGCGCCGAGACAGTCGACATGTACAGAGCTTGTGGACGTCCGGCGATACCTCGCCCATACGTTCGATGGCAGCTTCGACAAAGCTCCAGTCAAAGCCGACGTTGTGCCCGACGAAGACAACTACCTGGTCGTCCGCAAACAGCTCGGCGATCACCGGCTGCATGGCCTCATCCTCTTCGGGAGCGCTGGCCACCATCGTATTGGTGATCCCTGTCATCATCTGGATGAAATCAGGGATCGGCAAGTGCGGATTCATCAGCGATTCATGACGTCGAACGATCATGTCGTCCTCGACCACGCACATGGCGATCTCCGTCATACGATGGTCGCGCGGAGTCCCACCGGTCGTCTCTACATCAACGACGACAAAGCGAACCGATTCGATTGGTGTGGCGAGAATATCAGACGTCATGAAAATGGCCTGCGAGTGCACGAATATGCACATTCGCAGGCCATTGCCTTACAACGGGTTATCCCCTTAGCGGACGAGCAGCGAGAAGGTCACCTCGACGTCGGTTTCGTCGGCCGGATCGGTGCCGTTTTTCGACGATTCCGAGTCGTAATGGTAAAGCGACAGCGTTAGTGAGCCCGGCACGGCCGCAGCTGTCGTCGTGGTGGCAATTGAAAACGTCAGACCGAGAGGAAGCCCCCTACCATCTTTATCCAGGACCGTAACCTGACCTAAACTGTTACTCACTGCGTAGAAGACCTGATGCTCGCCGGCATCTTCAAGAACTTCTTCGGTAATGTTCTCTGCCGGAGATTCGGCACGATTCTCAAGCTGCACCGAGCCAAGGTAGATCGCTCCGGGCTTCAGTATCAGTGTATCAATGCGGTTCGGCATGTTTCCGCCGATGCCGTCCAGGTCTTCCCACGTTACGCGTGTGGTATCGGTGGTTCCCTGAGCAACAAGCGTCAGCGTCACAGTTGTTACGGCGTCATGATCTCCTGAGTGATCATGCGGATCGTCGAGATGATC
>CAYMTW010000014.1:0-42059 GCA_964393485.1 uncultured Melioribacter sp.
TTGCCGGTGGACGTGAAGACGTCTGGGAACCGGAGGAAGACGTGTACTGGGGCTCGGAACAGCAGTGGCTTGCCGACCAGCGCTACACGGGTGACCGCGAATTGGAGAATCCACTCGCCGCCGTGCAGATGGGTCTGATCTATGTGAATCCGGAAGGCCCGAACGGAAACCCTGATCCCCTCGCCGCCGCACGTGATATTCGCGAGACGTTTGGCCGCATGGCCATGAACGACGAAGAAACCGTTGCGCTAATCGCCGGCGGCCACACCTTTGGCAAGTCGCACGGCGCTGCCGATCCGAATGCCTACGTCGGACGCGAGCCCGCTGCTGCCTCCATTGAAGAGCAGGGCATGGGCTGGAAGAACTCCTTCGGCTCCGGCAAGGGTGGAGACACGATCACGAGCGGATTGGAAGGGGCTTGGACAACCACGCCAACGAAATGGAGCAACAACTACTTCGAAAACCTGTTCGGCTACGAGTGGGAACTCACGAAGAGTCCTGCCGGTGCGCAGCAGTGGCGTCCAAAGGGCGGCGCTGCCGCCGATGCCGTGCCGGATGCCCACGACCCGGCCAAGCGTCACGCACCGATGATGCTCACCACCGACCTTGCTCTGCGCGTTGATCCAGCGTATGAGAAGATCTCGCGCCGTTTCTACGAGAACCCCGATCAGTTTGCTGATGCGTTCGCCCGCGCCTGGTTCAAGCTCACACACCGTGACATGGGTCCACGCGCCCGCTACATCGGCTCCGAGGTCCCGACCGAAGTTCTGATCTGGCAAGATCCAGTTCCTGCGGTAGATCATCCGCTTGTGGGCGATGCAGAGATCGCTGAACTCAAGAAGGTGATCGCGGCTTCGGGTCTGAGTGTGTCACAGCTCGTTGCTACGGCGTGGGCATCGGCCTCGACGTTCCGCGGTTCTGACAAGCGCGGTGGTGCCAATGGCGCACGCCTGCGCTTGTCGCCTCAGAAGTACTGGGCTGCTAATGATCCGGCACAGCTTTCATCAGTGCTCGACACTCTCGAGTCGATCCAGTCATCGTTCAACAGCTCACGCACGGATGGCAAGCACATCTCGATGGCTGACCTGATCGTCCTCGGCGGATGCGTCGGCGTGGAGCAGGCAGCTGCTGCTGCAGGTCAGACCATTACCGTTCCGTTTACGCCGGGACGCACGGATGCATCGCAGGACCACACCGATGTCGATTCGTTCGCGGTCCTCGAGCCAGTGGCCGATGGCTTCCGCAACTATGCCAAGGGACACTTGTCGATCAATGCTGAAGAGCTCCTGATTGACAAGGCTCAACTCCTGACATTGACCGCACCGGAAATGACGGCACTCGTTGGCGGTATGCGCGCACTGAATGCCAACACCGGAGGTGCTTCCCACGGCGTGTTGACATCACGTCCGGGTGTTCTGACGAATGACTTCTTCGTCAACCTTCTCGACGTCCGAACAACATGGGCACCCACATCTGCACATAACGATGTGTTCATCGGTAAGGACCGCATCACGGGCGAAGAGCGCTGGACCGGTACGCGCGTTGATCTCATCTTCGGATCCAATTCCGAACTGCGTGCTGTCGCCGAAGTCTACGCCTGCTCAGACAGTCACGCTAAGTTCGTGCATGACTTCGTTACTGCATGGGCAAAGGTCATGAACCTGGATAGGTTTGATCTGGCGTAAACATCCTTCCGCAAGTAGCAATCCATTCACGGCCATCAGGAACAGTTCCTGGTGGCCGTTTCTGCTCTATCCAAACACCAGTCGTAGCGCTTCTGAGAGCCTCTCAACGGAGACGAGGGCGGATGAGGTGAGCCCCTTTGCCGGAGCATAGATCTTCTCAAGACCAAGTCGTGTAGCCTCGGCCACGCGCTGGTCAAGGTGTGCTACGCGGCGCACTTCGCCCGTCAGGCCAAGCTCACCCACAAAGACCGTGCCGCTGGGAAGGGGCTCATCGGTAACGCTGCTGGCAATAGCCATGGCTATTCCAAGATCAACGGCGGGGTCCTGCACGGCAATGCCACCGGCTACGTTCACGAACACGTCAGACTGGCGGACCTGGATGCCCCCTCGCTTTTCGAGCACAGCCAGGATCATCTGCAGTCGACGATTATCATAACCAGTGCACACACGCTGTGGTACGCTGTAGCCCGATGGGGACACAAGTGCCTGCACTTCCACGAGAAGCGGGCGCGTTCCTTCCATCACGGCCACGATGGCCGTGCCAGGTTCATTGGCACTGCGCTGCGAAAGAAGTACTTCACTCGGATTGGCAACCTCACGCAGACCGGTTGACGTCATGTCGAACACACCGATCTCGTTGGTTGAACCATAGCGATTCTTGAGTGCCCGCAAAACGCGGTACGAGTACGTCCCGTCACCCTCGAACTGCAACACCGCATCAACCATGTGCTCAAGCACCTTGGGTCCGGCGATCATACCGTCCTTGGTGACGTGACCAATGATGACCATGGGCAGACCGGATGACTTGGCGATGCGCGTCAGCAGTGATGTACACTCGCGCACTTGCGCAACGCTCCCGGCCGACGACTCAAGCGCCTCGGTTGTGATCGTCTGCACGGAGTCGATGATGACAAGGCTGGGGTTCTCATTCTTCACAAGATGAGCGATGCGCTCAACGTTGGTCTCCGAAGCAACGACGATACCCGATGGGTCAACACCCAGCCGCTCTGCGCGCTGCTTGATCTGGTGAAGGCTCTCTTCACCTGTAACATACAGGCATGGGTGGTCATGCGAGACACTGCCAACGTATGATGCCAGCTGGAGCATCAGCGTACTCTTGCCCATGCCGGGGTCGCCCCCTACCAGCACCATGCTTCCGGGCACGATCCCGCCGCCGAGCACGCGGTTGAGTTCCTGCATGCCAGTCGGGATGCGCGGAGTTCGCTCAACATCTACCGTACCGAGGCGCGCCGCGGAGCCGGCAGCGATGGCAGTAATGCGACTCTTCGAGCTCTTCGACGTCGATGTGGAATCGACTTCTTCGATCATGCTTTCCCAGGAGCCACACCCCGGACAGCGTCCAACCCACTTGGGAGTGGAGTGTCCGCAACTGGAACAGCGATAGAGGGTGCGTATCTTCATGCGTTGTTTACGACCTTGATGTGGCGAATTCAAAGCTAGGAAATGTTCGACGGCCAGTGATGCAGGACGAGACAATACAAGCAGCCTACGACGTATGTCGACGTGTTACACGAACACATGCGAAGACGTTCTATGCTGCATCGCACTTCGTACCAGCCGAAAAACGTAATGCGTGCTATGCCGTGTATGCGTTCTGCCGATATGTCGACGACATTGTTGATGTGGCAATGGAGCGGGGAGACGTGACGCGAGAGGACGCTGTACGCCTTGTTGAGCAATGGCGTAGCGAGGTCGGCCAGGTCTATTCCGGAGGTCGCCGTCCGGAAGCCGATGCTCCGGATATGGCTCATCAGGATCGCGCCGCAGTTCTGCTGGCCTGGGAGGACACCCTGCAGAGATATCACATCCCGCGTCATCTGCCGGAGGAGCTCATCGAAGGCGTGCTGATGGATACTACCATCACCCGCTTTGCCACCTATGCCGAACTCGAAGTGTATTGCTACAAGGTTGCTTCTGTCGTCGGACTGATGACGTCAGAGATTTTCGGATACTCGTCCAAGGAAGCACTGGCATACGCCATCGATCTCGGCATTGCCATGCAGCTCACCAATATCATCCGCGACGTCAAGGAAGATGCGATCAGGGGGCGAATCTATCTGGCACAGGAGGACTTAGTCCGCTATGAGGTGCGCGAACAAGACATCCTCACCAGCAACTTCACCCCGAACGTAGGTGCACTAGTTACAGAGTACATTCGCCGGGCTGACGCCCTTTACCGTCGTGCCGATACTGGCATTGCCATGCTCGAACCAAGCAGCATGGTTACGGTATTGCTGATGAGCCGCAATTACCAGAAGATCCTACGCGTGGTGGAATCGATGGACCACAACATCTTCACGCGACGCGCAAGCATAGGAATGGCCCAAAAACTAATTGCGGTACCGTCGGCCTTTATGGAGGCGCGACGTCTTCGACACTCTCAGCTGAAGTAGTACGCGGCGTCGGTGATCGTGAAGTGTCCATAATCGAAGTCGCCTGATTCGAGGTTCCAGACGAACTCCACTTCCGTCGGTATCTTCACGCCATCCATCACCTTGTAGTTGCGGCAGTGCATGGTAAAGCGCGCCTGCTCAAATCCGCTCTTGTGATCACGGTACTTGTCAGACGTGACGATGCGTTCGATTTCATCCGCATCGTTGAAATGAAACGTAGCATTGACGCGTGTAGTCCCGTCACTGATCACAGCACGCGCCGTGCGGTCATCGATCGATTCCCAGCGGAGCGTCTTCGTTGGAAGAAATGCCGTCGGGATCCACACCAGCTCGCTGAGAAAACGAAACAGCATCGAGGTATCGGTTTCCTTACCACCATACTCCTGAAGCGTCATTGCCCCATAGAGCTTGACGTGGCCGTGTCCCTCGCCCTTGATGTAACTGAGCTTTGCGGTGCGCCACCAGGCGGCATTGTGACGAAGCACGGCATCCCAGACAAAACCGGGCTCCATACCGGAGATGGTCTCCGTAGCTCGCACCGTAAACCAGGGGCTTCCCGGACGATGTCGAAAACGGGCACGCTGCGTCAGGATCGCATAGCGAAGATTCTCCTGGCCCTCACGCACGACATTCATCAGGTATCGCTGGACTGGTGCTGGAAGACCGCTGACCAGCTCACGTGAAAATCGCGCCAATCGCTGGTTAGAAATCGCACGGACAAGACGACGGATGGATCGTTTGACAAAGATCCTTGAGATCAATGCGCTGCCGGACACGAGCACGAGGAACGTACCCAAACCAGCGAGCAATATGAGAGCAATCTTTGGCATGTGTGGATCAGGATCTGCGTCCGGACTCCCAAGAGTACAGAGCTGTCGATGCCGAACTTACTATTCCAGAGGCGGCAATCGCAACAACCATTAGTGGAATCAGCTTAAACATCCCGCGTCGAAGAGTCTGCTCTACGACCGCGGCACTGAAGATCGTCCCCACAAGGAACAGTCCAGCTGCGGATGCAAGGATGCATCCAATGATGATCGGCCGAACGATCCGACGGTTGATGATCACGTCGATCACCAGGACTGCCAGGAAAAGCCATACGATCCAACCCCAGAGTTCGGTACTGGTGATCACCGATGACCAGCTGGAAGCAACCACGTCAATGAAGCGCGCACTGTCAAAGCCCTGGAGCTGTTCCATCGTTGACGGGCGAACCGGCAGATACCAGTTCAGGAACACGATGTTCCATATTGCGAAGGTCACTGAAGAAAGTCCCAGGATGGTTCCGGCCCCCAGAAGCCCCCTTTGAAGTCCGAATGAACGGATTATAGCAAGAGCAGACGCCACAATAACCAGCCCCACGAGTATCGGCGTTTCCGTGCGAGACCAGCAGGCCGCCGCAAACGACAAAGCCGAAACACCGAGACCCGCAAAATTCGACTCGTCCACGGCGCGTGCAAGCAGCACACAACCCACTGCAAAGAAGGCGGCGTTGGCAAAGTCTGTCTGCAGGATGTATGAATACCCTAGCATCTCTGGCGTCAACACGAACAGAACCAGAAGCAGTCCGGTAATGAGTGGGTGCGTCATTCGCCGCAACTCTGACCAGACAAACCACCAGAAACAGATCGCTACAAGGCTCACCCAGATCTGCGTATATGGATAGCCGATGAGCTTCATCATCACCTGCATCAGCATGGCGAAGGGGGCATAGAACGGCTGATTCGAAAGCATCCCCTGCAGCGAAGGATCTGTAAATACCTGGTTAGCGATCATCCCGTCCTTGGCCGCATAGCGGGCCACCAGGTCTATTCCCGCCATAGCGTCAAACGGTGTGACCGGCCAGTACCAGCTGGCCCAGATGATCATGTAGCCAACGTAACCAACAAAGCCTGCGATGACCACATCATACATGGTGGGACGAAGGCGAGGCACTGCAAACAGGCCTTCAAGCGTCGAGCGCATTGTTGATAATCGCACCAGCGGAACCAGCAACGTCAGCACGCCGGACACAAGCATTGTCTGCAGAGACAGGGGAATGCCGAAGAGCTGAGCAATAACCATCGACAGCGAGTGCAGGAACATCCCAAGCAGTAGACCCACCGGCAGCAGCGTTGATCGCTCAAGCCGATAGCCAATGGCTCCCACAGCACCGAGACCAATTCCCCACTGCAAGAGCAGTAACAGGGCAAGCATGGGTACTTCGCCTTTCACTTGCCCCCTCCCAGCTTCTCAAACTCCGAAAGCAGCGAATCAATGTTAGTGCTTCCCCCTGGACGTGTGATCCAGATCGTATTGGCTTCAAGGACGACGTAGGCATTGACCGACCGGCGGCGGGCAGTGTCTCGCCAGGCAACAACAGGCTGAAAGCCGACCATCCACGTGAAGATGCGCGGATCAGTCCAGAAGGCCTTGGTAGCCATGAACTGGTTCGCATACTCCATCGGAGGCAGCAGCAACGTGTCGTTGGGGCGGAGCTTGCTGACGATGTATTCAGGGATCTCAAGATTGGCCATATGGCGCATGTAGATCCTATCGCGCCAACCGCGGATGCGGTTTAGCGAATCAAGCTTCTTACGATAGAGATCAATCCGAGCCTCGTACGAGGTCGCATAGGGATTGGCTTCACCGAGATAGGGTCCAACAAGCACCGTTAGTACTGCGATGACCAGTCCCGTGAGGATCACTCCACGGACGCTGAAAACGGGTCTTGGTGCCGCGGTCACGGAACTCCTGCCGATTACGCACTTGCGAGTGCTTCGGCACCGCCCACGATCTCGAGCATTTCCTTGGTGATAGCGGCCTGACGTTCGCGATTGTAGATCAGCTGCAGCGACCGCATAAGGTCACGAGCGTTGGTTGTGGCACTTTCCATGGCCATACGACGCGCAGCGTGTTCGGCCGCATTGGAATCAAGCAGTGAAGTCCAGATCTGCAATTTGACGTACATCGGCAGTAGCGAATCAAGGATCTCGCCGCGTGAGGGTTCAAAGATGTAGTCGTTGCTGGAGGATTTGGCTGTTTCCTGCCCAGCGGCAGCGATCGGGAGTAGCTGAGTCGTTCGCACCACCTGACGCATCACGTTGACGAACTGGTTACCCAGGATCTCCACATGATCGATCTGCATGGCGAGAAAGTCATCGGTGATCAGCGCGGCAATGTCAACTGCCGTCGAATAATCCAGCTTAAAGAAGACGTCGTTGAACTCGCGCAGAATGGCATCCTTGCCCTTGCGAGCGGCATTGACAGCCCGCTTTCCGACCGGGATGAGATGGATCTTTGCTTTCGGATGAGTCACCCGAAGCTCTGTCAGACGCGTCGTGAGAGCGCGCAGAACGTTCGTGTTGAACGCACCACACAATCCACGATCAGCTGTTACCACGATGATGGCGATGTTGTTGATGTCCTTGCGGACCTCAAAGAACGGGTGCACGAAATCAGCGTCAGCCGATGATAGGTTGCCGAGGATCTTCTGGACCTGATTGGCAAAGGGGCGAGCAGCCGTGATAGCATCCTGCGCGCGGCGCAGCTTGGCCGTTGCCACCATGCTCATGGCCTGGGTGATCTTCGATGTGTTTCGGACCGATACGATCCGGTCCCGTGTTTCGCGAAGTGTTGCCATTGTTCCGTGATCCGTTTACAAGTCGTTGTCAAATTCAGAGATACGGCCACCCACGTGTGAGATAACCGTTGACGTAGTCAGCAACCGAGTCTTCGAGGCTAGAGAACTGCACATCCTGAAGCTTCGAGGTCAACGTGGACATATCAGCTTGCGTATAGTTCTGATACTGGCGGGCCAAATCGTCTGGCATGTCAATGTATCGAATGTCCACTGGACGCCCCATCGCCAAGAAGACAGCCGTCATGAGGTCGTTCCAAGAGCGTGCCGTGCCGGTGCCAAGGTTGAGAATGCCATTGACCTCGGGCCTTTCCAGCAGCGCCATCATCACCGAACAAACATCCTTGACGTAGATGAAATCACGCATCTGTCCGCCATCCGGGTAGGTCGGGTCGGTACTCTTGAACAGCTCCACATAGCCCCTTGATTCGATCTGCCCCACAGCCTTAGAAACAAGACTCGCCATCGAGCCCTTATGGTATTCGTTCGGTCCGAAGACGTTGAAGAACTTCAGTCCGACACATTCATCTTCCATTCCGTTGAGCCGTATCCACTGATCGAACAGATGCTTCGAGTAGCCATACATGTTCAGCGGACGTAAATCAGTCGATGAATCCGAGTACCCTCTCGAGCCGTCGCCATAGGTAGCGGCCGAGCTCGCATAGATGAATCGGGCACCTTTACCTGCAGCGAACTCTGCGATCTCAACACTGTAGAGGTAATTGTTGTCGTAGAGATAGTCGGCGTTGGTTTCGGTGGTCGAACTACACGCACCAAGATGAATCACGGCTTCGACCGCATCGTCGAAGGCATCCGCATTCATCATGCTGCGAAAATCCTGTTTGCTGACAATTTCAATGTACGTTTTGCCGACAAGGTTTTTCCATTTCTGACCCTTGCCCAGCGAGTCAACGATCAGAAGATTGTGACGTCCGGCCTTGTTGAGTGCATCCAGCATGCAACTGCCGATAAACCCGGCCCCGCCCGTCAGAATGATCATCGCTGTATCAGCCCCTTAGACCGTCGTGGCGAAACGCTGGGTAAAGGACGTCAGAGCAGCCTTCAGCTTCTCGACGATCTCGTCCGTCAGCGCCTTGTGTACACGCAACCCTTCGATGATGTCAGCATGGTTAGCATGCACAAACTCCATCAGCTCGGTCTCGTAGCGCTTGATGCTTTCCACTGGCAGGTCATCCGTGTATCCCTGCGACGCAGCATAGATGGCCACGATCTGGTCTTCAACCGTCACGGGCGAGTACTGCGGCTGCTTCATCACCTCGAGAAGACGTGCACCGCGACGTAGCTGTTGCTGTGTTGTCTTGTCAAGATCGGAACCAAAACGAGCGAACGCTTCAAGAGCGCGGAACTGCGCAAGGTCAAGCTTCAGAGGACCAGCGACCTTCTTCATAGCCTTGATCTGGGCATTTCCACCCACACGCGACACCGAGATACCCACGTTCAGAGCCGGACGAACACCAGCATTGAAGAGGTTTGGTTCGAGATAGATCTGACCGTCAGTGATGGAGATCACGTTTGTCGGAATGTAGGCAGACACGTCACCGGCCTGCGTCTCGATCACCGGCAGAGCCGTCAATGAGCCCCCTCCGAGAGAATCGCTAAGCTTTGCAGCACGCTCCAGAAGGCGGCTGTGGAGATAGAACACGTCACCCGGATACGCCTCGCGACCTGGTGGACGGCGCAGAAGCAGCGACACCTGACGGTAGGCAGCGGCCTGCTTGGAAAGGTCATCATAGATCACCAGCGCGTGACGTCCATTATCACGGTAGAACTCGCCCATCGAACAACCCGAGTACGGGGCGATGAACTGAAGAGGTGCCGGGTCTGATGCCGTGGCAGCAACAACCGTCGTGTACGACATGGCTCCGTACTTCTCGAGCGTAGCAACAACATTGGCAACGGTCGAGCCCTTCTGGCCAATGGCAACATAGACGCAGAACACCGGCTTGATGCCTTGGTCCTGAGCTTCCTTGGTGTGCGTATACCGCTGGTTGATGATCGCATCGAGAGCAACCGTGGTCTTTCCTGTCTGACGGTCACCGATGATCAACTCACGCTGTCCGCGGCCGATCGGGATCAGCGCATCGATAGCCTTGATACCGGTCTGCAGCGGTTCGGTCACCGGCTGACGGTCGATAACGCCCAGAGCTTTGCGCTCGATCGGATAGTAGGCAGCCTCTTTGATCGGGCCCTTGCCATCGACAGGGCGTCCCAGGGGATCAACGACGCGGCCGAGCATGCCTTCGCCCACCGGCACCGAAGCAATGCGTCCGGTGCGGCGCACCTGGTCGCCTTCTTTCACCAGTGAGTCATCACCGAAAAGCACAGCGCCAACGTTATCCTCTTCGAGGTTGAGCACCATACCAACCACGCCATTCGGGAACTCGACGAGTTCCGAGGCCATCACGTTGGACAGCCCGTAAATACGAGCAACACCGTCACCGACCTGCAGCACGGTGCCAACTTCATAGATATCTGTCTCCTTCTCGAATCCCGTCAGTTGCTTTCGCAGGATTGAGGAGATTTCATCTGGACGAACATCTGCCATGTGAGTCTTTCCTTAGGATTTGTTTCGTTCGATAGTGAGACTAGGCGTGTGCAAGCTGCTTGCCCAGCACGGCTAGTTGATGACGCAGCGATCCGTCATGGACCTGATCGCCAACGCGAATGACGGCACCCCCGATGATCGCCGTATCGGTGGTATAGGTGGCAATGATCGTCCGACCAAGAGTCTTGGACAGTTCGGCCTCAATGCGCCCTCGCTCTGGCTGGGACAGCTCAACAGCTGATGTAACGGTCACCCGCTCAATGTTTCGAAGAACATCGATCTGGTGCCCGACTTCAACGGCGATCTCTGCCATCAGATCTGCCCGCCCCTTGTCGATGACAAGGTGTAGAAAGCTAAGAGTCAGGGGGCTGACCTTACCTGAAAGGAGTTCGTCGATACACTTCTTCTTGACGTCATGTGTGACAACCGGACTGCGCAGTAGACCGCGAAGTTCACGTGAAGCAGAGATCATCGAGTGCAGTGCTGACATATCCGTGGCCAGCGCATCAACGCTCCCGGCGGCAACAGCCGACGAGATTACGGACTTGGCGTAGCGACGGGCGATCTTGAGACTTGACATGCGGATCAGTTCTTCGAGAGTTCGTTGACGTAGGATTCGACGATGCGCTTGTGGTCTTCACCGTCGAGCGAACGTCCGATAAGCTTTTCAGTAGCTCCGACAACCATAGAGGCCACCTCGTTTCGCAGCACTTTCACCGCTTCGTCTTTCTGACGATCGATCTCACGCTGCGCCTCGGTCAGCTTCTGCTGCTTCACGGCTTCGGCTTCTTCTGTAGCGCGACGGATGATGCTTTCGGCCTGAACGCGACCTTCCTTGACAATATCCATTGTCTCACGCTGCGCACGAGCGATGCGCTCCTGATTTTCCTTAATCAGCTCGTGTGCTTCCTTGTTGGCGCGCTCGGCAGCCGCAATAGCCTCCTTGATGGATCCCTCGCGGGCTGCAACAGCCTCACTCATGGGCTTCCATCCAAACTTGGCAATGATCAGCGCGAAGATGCTGAAGTTGATAAGGGTCCAGATGACCAGACCCGGGTCGAAGGATAAAAATGCGGGCATGACGGGTGTGAGGTTTTGGGTTTGGGGTGTGAGGTTCGGGTTGCGGTTGTTGGGGGCGCCTGTCCGTTGGGGCATGGCGCACCCGGCAACCGACCCCGTCATGCGGGGTCGAAGACTGCGTCAAGGCAATGGTGGATTCTTGACGGCCAGGAGGATACAAACGACGCCGGCCAGAAGGGCAACGCCTTCGATAAGAGCGGCGCCGATGATCATCGTCGTGCGGATATCACCGGCATTTTCAGGCTGACGGCTGCTGGCTTCGAGAGCGGCAGCGGCCAAGCGACCGATACCCGTACCGACGCCGAAAACCGTGATGCCAAGGCCGAGACCGGCTGACAACCAGGCGAATGCTACTGGATCCATGGGACTTCCTTCCAAAGTGAGTTGAGGTAAAAAATGTTGATGTCTGTTTCGACGGTAAGCTGCAGATCAGTGAGCTTCGGCATGATGGTGATCGTCGTCATGGGCATGATGGCCCAGCGCAAGACCCACAAACACAGCCGAGAGCATCGTAAAGATGTAGGCCTGAAGGAATGCGACAAGCAGTTCCAACAGGTAGATGAAAACTGAGAAAAGCACGCTGATCGGGGCAACACCCCACCCAACGGCCTGGCCCATTTCCTGAGCAAAGAAGAAGATCAGCCCCACAAGAGACATCAAAACGATGTGCCCTGCTGTCATGTTGGCAAAGAGACGAATCATGAGGGCAAAGGGCTTGGTGATAATGCCCACGAGTTCGATCGGCACCATGATCGGTGCGATATACACCGGAGCACCGCCGAGAAGGTGAGTGAACCAGGCCTTGACGCCGGCATCTTTGAACGCGATGTAGTTCACCACGATCAGCGTGCAGGTAGCAAGAGCCATCGTTACCGGAAGCGCACCCGTTGCCGCGTGGGCACCAGGCAGTAGAGAGATCAGGTTCAGCGATAGAATAAAAAAGAACAGCGCAAGCATGAACGGCATCAGGCGACCAGCACGGCGCTCCGTCCCAACGTTCGGCTGAACGATCTGCTCACGGACGTACAGAACTACCGACTCAAGTACATTCTGGATGCCGCGAGGGGCGGCAAGGGGCGCCCTGCGATACCGCGAGCGAGCGATGCCGAAAAGTATGGTTACGAGAATAATGGCTATCCACTGGTAGGCAACAAAGTTCGTGATCGACAGGTCCCATGACGGAGCGGCATGCGGCATTGGACATGACTCCTTTTCCGTATGAGCTGCATGAGTGCGCACAATGTGATGGCCATGACCAGGGTGATGCATCGTGTACGTTCCTGCTTCTTCCATGGCATGAAGATTCGAGTACACATGCGGCGTATTCGTTTCATCAAGCAGGATGACCGGCAAGATCTCGTAATGACCAAAGAAGATGTTCAGCTCATGGTGATCTCCAAGCTGATCGAGCAGCTTGTTGAAGGTGAACTTGTCATCCCCATGGGTTGCGCCATGCGCCACAGGGTGTGCCCCGGCGGCCACGTGGGCGCTATCAGCGGCGTGGGCCGCTGTATCGTGCTGCTGTGTGTGTTCGCTGTTCATATTCTCGAACGGTTCCCCGGGAGCATTGTCAGGCAACGGCAAACGTTGCGAAGGCTAGGTCAGCCCCTTTTTTTTTAAAGGGACGCTTCACGCTTTGCAGATGCTGCTGCTTTGCCCGCTCCATAGAGAAGTGAAAAAAAAACACCTCCACCATCAATCCGACAAAGGCGGAGATCGAAAACGTCAGGGCAAAGGCCACCTGATGCATCGAGATCACACCCAGGCAGATATAGGCAAGCGTGACGACCGCCGCAGCCCGAGCTGCAAGGCTTCCAAAGACGATTCCCATGAAGGTGTTGAGTTCCTTCTGCTGGGCTCGCTTGGCAACCACGTAACCGATCCAGGAATTGGCAATACTGATGCCAAGCGCTGTGATGACGGCTACGAACGGGCCTCGGATATCCACCCCTTGCTCTACCTTTCCTGTGCGTTTCCAGCCCCTTGCTCACGCGCCAGACGGCTGACGGTGCGCAGGAACTGCGTGAGTCCAACAACTGATCCAAGCACTACACCTGAGACGATGCCGATCGGCTCAGACGACAGACGAGAATCGATCCACCACCCCAGCGCTCCACATACAAGAACTGTTCCTGCAAGCTGTCCCCCAAGGGCCAGATACGGGGCAAGCTGTTGCATCGGCGATCGCGAGGTTGACATGATCACCACGTCCGTAAAAAATGCCGCGCAAAAATAGGTCGGCCGTTTCTAAAAGCCCAATTCTCGGAGGGCATTCAGTACGGCCTCACCATAGATATTGGTGGATTCGCCATACCATGCTCCATCAGGGACAAACCGAACGGAGCCATACGTAGAGGGGTCAAGAGCCTTCAAGGGGCTCGTGGCGACCACGGTCAGCTCGTCGCTTCGGAATTCGTTATCCACATCGTGAACGGCGATTGTGCAACCAAACTCTGTGATCTGGCGGTCATCGACCGGGGCTTTCTGGTATCCGAGCATGGCAAACGGGATTCGGACCTTGACGACATAACCGTCCGGACGGGGTGCCGAAACAGCCCTGATCTGACGTCTGGCCTGGTTCTGCAGAGGGTCCAGATCATCCGTCGTGCGCACGATCACCCTCGGAAGTCGGTCGGCAAAGTCACCCAAACGCACCACCACGGTAAACAGCCCAGTGTCGCTAACGTGGCGCACGGCCAACTCGGTTCGCTTGCTGATAGTCACATTCCGAGACACCTCTGTCTCAAGTCGCGGAGCAACGTCGAGATGAAGCTCAACGTGGTCAGCAATGCACGTATCACACCAACCTGTCACGACGTTTGAATCCCGCACATTGACGCGCAGGTAGAGGTAGTCATCGTCATAGACCATCCGTGCCCTAAACGACACGTCATCCTCACCGGTCCACCAGTATGAGCCCTCGGTGACGTTGTCGATGGCATGGGCGGTCGCCTCTGGAACATAGCCGGCAAAGACCTGACGACTGCGGCTGTAGCAGGGAATGGTCATCGCCTCGTTTTCGTACGCCGCCTCGTCATCCTTGGCTAGGAACCGTTCGCGGGTCTTAAGGGTCTGGAACGATCGGTAGATCTCATGTCCGAAGCCCTCAACACGATCGATAATGAGCTGGTCAACCATCACAATAGCCCCCTCCCGGAATCGGTAGCCGATGATGGACCAGTCCTCATTCTTCCGTTTGACCGTGACGTAGCAGGACGTGTCTTTCACCACAACACCGACCTCAAGGGGCAGGTTTACATACGTGAATGGCATCTTGGAGATGTTGACGAGGTAGCCATCAACATCAACGAACATGTACACAAGGCACTCGCGTTTGCGCGAGCCCAAAACATTCAGCGAGACGGCCAGATCATAGACGCCGTCACCACTGAAGTCACCAACATCCCAACCCCAGATACGGTAGTTAGCACCCAGGGGCATGGCGTTGCGGACATCAGCGAGAAGGTCCTCGGCGAAATATGGATCAGCCCGACGCTGAAACTCTTCAAAGGTCATCCCTGCCTGTGCCGAGACAAACGACGGCACGCCGGCAAGGGCAGCGAGCAGAACAAGAACCGCCCGACAGATGGTCAGCGGGCACCTCACCGCGTCGAAGCGTCCTCGAGAATAGTATCGCGGACTTCGATATGACTGGTCTTGAGACGTGCACCAAACTGGGCCACCACACGCGATGACGCGTACGAGGCTAAACGCCCGGCATGTTCCGGATGATGCCGATGCAGGGCTCCGTAGAGGAATGCCCCGGCATACATATCACCCGCTCCAGTCGCATCAACGGCCTCGACGGCGTAGGCAGGGATGTCGGCATCAATACCGTTCCAGCGTACTCGCGAACCCTGAGCGCCCTTCGTGACGATCACATTCCGGTAGCGCGACGTCAGGGCAGAATAGGCTTCGTCAGCACTTTCGGTTCCAGCCAACGCCGTGGCCTCGCGTTCATTGCAGAACACCAGATCGCACCCATCCAGGACCGATCGCAGGCGATCGCCGAAGACATCGACGATGAACCCGTCCGAGCAGCTCACGGCCACGGATGTACCGTGTTTGCGCGCATGAAACAGAGCCACATCCACCGCCTCAGCTCCGTTATCATCGGTGAGCTTGTAGCCTTCGATGTAGATCCATTCACTCGCCTTGATCACGTCCTGGCGGATATGTCCACGATCAAACGTCTGGTTGACGGCAAGCGTCGTGTTGAGCGTGCGCTCACTGTCCGGCGTGATCATCACCAGGCACGTACCGGTGGACTCACCGGTGATCTGCTCGGCAGAGAGCTCAATGCCCAGATCACGAAACTCGGATGCGTAGAACGAGCCGTAATGGTCACCCCCGAGCACCGAACAGTAGGCCCCTTTACCGCCAAACTGGGCAAAGGCGATGATGGTGTTGGCTGCTGACCCACCGCTGCAGCGGTGAACGGGCCGCTCACCCATCAGCGAAATGATCTCGCGCTGACGTGCGGGATCAGTCAGGGTCATAGCACCCTTGGTCACGCCAAAGCCGGCAAGCTCTTCTTCGGTGACGCGGTACTCAAGGTCGACGAGGGCATTGCCGATGCCCGACAGGAGGATGGTTTTCACGGCGCAAATATAGACCGAGGACCGTGGATTGACGGCCCGACATTCCGCAGATGATCGTGTGCTTACTCGCCTGCGCCTGACAACCGGAGGATCTCCATGCACAGCTCCGGGAACTCCATCCCCGAAGCCCGGGCGGCCATCGGAACAAGACTGGTAGCGGTGAACCCCGGAATGGTGTTGACCTCAAGGCAGAACGGCATACCCTCATCCGTCAGACGAAAGTCCA
This sequence comes from uncultured Melioribacter sp., assembly GCA_964393485.1. GTDB lineage: Bacteria > Bacteroidota > Ignavibacteria > Kapaibacteriales > Kapaibacteriaceae > UBA10438. The sequence continues at coordinate 16,192 of CAYMTW010000014.1, forward strand.
CACGGCTGTAGGCTCTGCAGGCCAGCACACTGTGGGCGGCCACAGCCAGGTTCTTCACATGTTCCTCGACAACATCGGAAAGGTCTGCCGGGCAGTGATATTCGGTCTTGCCCTTGACGTACTTGTTTTCAAAGTCGTAGTACCCTTCGTGCGGCACGATCTCGATCACTGGCAGGGCCTCATCGCCGAGAACGGCCACTGTGAGCTCACGTCCCGGAATATAGGCCTCGATCATCACCGATTGCGTAAAGGCTCCTGCAAGGCGCACTGCCTTCTGCAGGGACTCCAGATCGGGCTCATCAACGATGGTCATACCCACGGTCGACCCCTGATCGTTGGGCTTGACTACCAGACGGCCGGGCATCTCTCGAAGGATACTCTCAAACAAGTCCTCGTCATCGAACTGATCATGGCTGAGATTGACCCACGGGGCTGTGGGGATTCCAGCAGACTGAAACAGGACCTTTGAAAGCCCCTTATCCATCGCGGTCGCACTGGCTACCATCGTACTTCCGGTGTAGGGAATGCCACGCAGGTCCAGCAGCGACTGGATGTATCCGTCCTCACCATAGCGGCCATGCAGAAGGATGAATGCCGCATCAACGCCGTCAAAATGAGGCGACGTTATACACTCAAGCAGCTTGGCCGGATCGAACAGGGCGAGCTCGCCGGCCGTGACCTCACGTGCCGAGGCCTCCTGCAGCTCGATATCCGTAAGGGGCTGACCAGATCCCCGCATGGGGTCGATGGCAAGAACGTCGTGTCCTCGTTCACGTAGTGCAAACACCGCAGCACGGCCGCTGAGCAGAGAGATGTTGCGCTCGGGACTTATGCCGCCGAGCAGAACGGCGATCTTCATGTTGATTTCGCTTCCTGGTACAATGAGCGGAGAAACTTGACATCTTCCCAAACCAGCTTTTTCCACTCAGGATTGCGCAGCAACGCCGCCGGGTGGTATGTGACGATGGTCTTGATACCCTGATAATCGTGGATCCTACCTCTGAGAGCCGTCATGGTCTCCGAGGTCTTGAGGAGCGTATGGGATGCCGTCAATCCAAGCGCAAGAATGAACTTTGGCTTGATGAGTTCGATCTGCTTCCACAGATAGGGCTCGCAGGAATCCGTTTCGCCGACAAGGGGCTTACGATTATTTGGCGGACGGCATTTGAGGATGTTGCAGATATAGACCTCGTCACGCTGAAGCTCGATCGACTCCAGGATCTTGGTCAGCAGCTGCCCTGCCCGCCCAACAAAAGGAAGACCCTGCGCATCTTCATCCGCGCCGGGAGCCTCGCCGATCACCATAATGTCAGCGTCGGGATTGCCCGAACCGAATACGAAGCTGGTGCGGGTTGCCCCAAGCGGACACTTCATACAGTCAGAGATGTCACTGTGGAAGGCCTCAAGCGTGGTTGCACTCATCACTGGATCTCCACTCGGAATAACGGTGCTGACTGGCACGTCTGTTGGGGCCTGTCCAGAAGTCTGCGCGTCAGCAGCTGCGAGGTCATCCGAAGCGCCTACCACGATCGATGCCGGGTCGATATGATCGACATACAGCGTCGAGCCATGCATCTGCTTCTGTTGGTGCAGATAGCGAACAAGTTCGTCGGCAATCGTCGGCATGCAGACATCGGAGGTCGATTGGTGGAACAAGGGCCGGCATGAAGATCGAGCCGGACACGCAACGGTAGCCGACGTCAGTCTTCGTGTGCTTCGGCCTCTTCCGGCTCTTCAAGCGCATCACCGGACTTGGACTTGGCGGCAGTGAAGATGATCGTCGACGTCTTCTTGTCAAGCTTACCCTTGATGGTGCTTCCGTCCGGGAAGCCCCCTCGCAGAACTTCCTCGGCGATCGGATCCTCAACGAAGCGCTGGATAGTCCGCCGCAAGGGGCGAGCACCATACTTTTCGTCAAAACCCTTCTCAGCCAGAAACTCCTTGGCAGTCTTTGCAAGATCAAGTGTGATGCTACGGGCACGTAGACGCGTCAGAAGCCGCTTGAGCTGAAGCTCAATGATGCGGACCATGTGCTCTTTCTTGAGCTGACGGAAGATCACGTATTCATCGATGCGGTTGAGAAACTCAGGGTTGAACAGACGCTTCATTGTCTCTTCAACCGTTGATTTCATGTTCTCATAACTGTCTGCCGTTTCATCAGTGGTAAAGCCGATACGTCCGCCGGCTTTGACGTCACGCATGCCAACGTTGGAGGTCATGATGATGATGGTGTTCTTGAAATCGATCCGTCGGCCCAGTCCATCGGTGAGCTGTCCGTCGTCGAACACCTGCAGCAGGATATTGAAGACATCCGGATGAGCTTTCTCGATTTCATCAAGCAGTACGATCGAATATGGCTTACGACGTACCTTTTCGGTGAGCTGACCGCCCTCTTCGTAGCCGACATATCCCGGAGGGGCACCCACAAGACGCGAGACGGAGAATTTCTCCATGTACTCGCTCATGTCGATGCGGATCATGGCATCCTCGCTGTCAAACATGTAGCGGGCAAGGGCCTTGGCTAGTTCGGTCTTGCCGACGCCGGTTGGGCCCAGGAACATGAATGATCCGATCGGACGGGACGGATCTTTCAGGCCCGCACGAGCCCGGCGGATGGCCTTTGCAAGATGCTCGACAGCTTCATCCTGACCGATCACCTGGGAACGAAGTTCATCAGCCATCTTCAAGAGCTTTGCTGTTTCACCCTCGGCGATGCGGTTGACTGGGATTCCGGTCATCATTGCAATCACATCGGCAACGTCTTCTTCTGAAACGTCGAAGACGACATCGGAACTGGTGGACTCCCACTCGGTCTTGGCTTGCTCGAGTTCAGTCTGATACTTCTTTTCAAGGTCGCGAAGTCGCGCTGCTTCTTCAAAGTTCTGAGACTTTACAACGCTGTTCTTGAGCACTCGAAGCTCTTCGATCTTACCCTCAAGTTCAAGCACTTCTTTGGGTACATGAATGTGGGCAAGGTGAACACGAGCTCCCGCCTCGTCCATGACGTCGAGTGCTTTGTCCGGCAGGAACCGATCAGTGATATAGCGGTCCGCCATCATCACACAAGAACGCACGGAGTCATCAGAGTAGCGCACACCATGGTGTTTCTCGTAGCGGTCTTTGACGTTGTGCAGGATCTGAATCGCTTCATCAACCGTTGGCGGATCGACAAGAATCTTCTGGAACCGACGGTCAAGAGCACCATCCTTCTCAATGTGCTGACGGTACTCGTCTAACGTCGTCGCACCAATGCATTGGATGTCACCCCGCGCCAGAGCCGGCTTGAACATATTCGAAGCGTCAAGTGAGCCACTCGCGCCCCCTGCCCCGACAATCGTATGAAGCTCGTCGATGAACAGGATCACGTCTTTGGCCTTTTCGAGCTCACTCATCACTGCCTTCATCCGCTCCTCAAACTGACCGCGGTACTTGGTTCCAGCCACCAGGGCAGCCAGGTCCAACGTCACGATACGCTTGTCGAATAGAACGCGAGAAACCTTCTTGTCGATGATTCGGATGGCCAGACCCTCTATGATGGCGGTCTTGCCAACGCCAGGCTCACCAATGAGCACGGGATTGTTCTTCTTGCGACGCGAGAGCACCTGAGCAACGCGCTCGATCTCCTTCTCGCGTCCGATCACGGGATCAAGCTTGCCTTCAACGGCGAGCTTGGTCAGGTCACGTCCGAAGTTGTCGAGTACCGGCGTCTTGGCTCTTTCTGTGGCGGCCGGACGCTGAGCAGAACTGCTACTGCGTTCTGACCGCACTGGTGCTGGGCTTTGCCGACCACTGAGATAGGCATCAAGCTCTTTTCGAACGGCATCGTAATTGACAGAAAACTGTCCAAGGATCTGTGCGGCAATATTGTCCTCATCGCGCAAAAGCGACAGGAGGAGGTGTTCAGTACCGATTACATCAGCACGATACAGCTTGGCCTCGAGATAGGTGATCTTGAGAACCTTCTCTGCCTGCTTCGTCAGGGGAATATTACCGATCGTCAACGGACCGCTCATGGTCCGCACGGTGTCCTCAATGGCCTTCTTCAACTTGCCCAGTTCAACGCCTAGGTTGCGCAGGATCTTGATTCCGATCCCCTCACCCTCGCGGATGATCCCCAGCAGAAGGTGTTCGGTGCCAATGTAATCGTGCCCCAAACGCAGCGCCTCTTCCCGGCTGAGTCGGATGACGTCCTGAACACGATTTGAAAAATTACCTTCCATGACCTGACTACCCTTCGGAACGTGGTGAGTTCCGGACAATGACGATGAGCCTGCCGTTCTGTTTCGTTTGACTGTGCGAAATATACTGCGTCAATCTTCCGACGTCGGGTCGATATTATGCACACCCACTCAATCGTACAGGCCTCGTACCTTGCCGATCGTGACCACAAGATTCGGCTGGCCTGTTACCGCGGACTTTGCTTTGGCAGGGGGCGGTACAGGTGTGGCCTTCTTGTCTTTCTTACCTTTCTTCCCGGCAACCGCAGCCGCTGGGTCCACCACAGGCGCAGGCGCGAGCTGTTCCACGGCAAACGGCTTGCTCACGTAGGTAACGCGTACGTCCGATGATTTGACCTTCTTGAGCAGCTCAACAATCGTTGCTTTGCGCTGTTCGATCAGTTCGATATTGGGATCAACCGGATCGGCCGGCATCGTCGGCTCTGCCGGAGGCGTCTGGCCCTTTTTGAGCTTCTTTACGGATTTGGTCCAAGCATCATGCTGCTTACGGTATTCTGCTTGAGAAGTTGCGCGCAGGGGTGACAATCGATCCTCGTCACCCATTAGCGTCACTACAACATTCATCGTTGAATTCACCTCAAGGATCTTCACGAGGTCCTCCATGGCCTTGCGTCCATCGCCGGACAATGTTGCTTGATTGAGATCAAATCCCCGCATGGTAGAACTCAGCAACCCGCCTTCGATAATCTCACGAACGGCGAAGTCTTGCTTAATGATCCTGAATCGGTCCGACTTTGGGATATCAACGACGACCTCTTTTCGGTAAACGTTGTTTCCGGCTATGACGATCCTGTGCGGCCCAGCTTCCCCGAGTGTCTGCAGATAGCTCCCGTCCTTGGAGTTCGAGCTAATCGAGATCCTCTTACCCGATGGAGCATAGATGTGAAGTTTACAACCGATGGGGTTGCCCGTTGCCGAGTCACGGACAAAGCCTTCGACGTTAAGATTCGCCTGCTGGGCTGCCGCCGGTGCAATGATTGCAATGATCGAAATGAAGAGGCCGGACAGACGCATGAAGATTGAACGGTACATTGAATTACGATCCCTTTTGTGATTTCAGAAACGCCGATATACCCTGGCGGCAGTCATCGGTCTGACGGGCCATGGCGTTCATTACAGTTGCATAGTGAAGGCCGGCATCAAGAGACATCCCCTGCACGGCATTGAGCATCGACTTAGTCATCGCCATCGCCGAAGTACTGTTCTTTGCCAGACGCCGGGCGATCTGCATGGTCTCTTGCTCGAGATTCTCATCATCCACGACATGCGAGATCATGCCAAGTTCACGAGCCTCCTCAGCTCCAATATTCTCGGCCGTCAGCAGAAGTCGTCGCGCACGAGCGTCACCGATCTTGCGAACCAGATACACCAGGACAATGGCCGGAATGAATCCGATACGGACCTCCGAGTATCCGAAGACGGCAGCCGTTCGGGCAGCGACAACGATGTCGCAGACGGTGGCAAGACCACAACCGCCGGCTATCGCCGGACCCTGCACCATGGCAATGACAGGCTTCGGACAGTCTACGATGGCCTGGAACATATTCTTCAGCGATGTTGAGTCATCCACGTTGTCAAGGGGCGACATTTCGGAGATGCGCTGAAGATAGGCAAGATCAGCTCCAGCACAGAATGCCGGACCTTCTCCGCGCAGCACGATCACCTTCACAGCCTGATCATCGCGCATCTGGTCAACAGCGCCATGCAGTGCCGCAATCAGCTCGGTGCTGAGCGCATTGCGCTTGTCAGCACGATTCATTGTGATCGTACCGATACCGTCGGATACGGAGGTTAGCAGGATGCTCATGGGGCCAAAAATACGCTATACCAAGGCCCCCGCCATAGTCAGGACAGGCATCATCGACTGACAACCAGCGTCCAAGAACGGGAGCTCATGCCGTCGTCAACACGGATTACGTATGAACCAGGAATCAAACCCGATACTCTGAGAGGATGCAAGAAGGGGCCTCCCGGAACGTTATTGAGCACATCTATCAGGAGCGAGCGTCCATTGACATCGTAAACACTACATGTGGCTGGACTCATTGTGATACCGTCCACAGGAACATAGACGACCGTTGAAGCGGGATTGGGAAACACCGGATCAAGGTCATCGACGAAGAGTGTGTCGGTTGGTCGATAACCCCAACGCGATGATTCATTGCCTAATGTCAGTAGAAGCCTCGCCACAGAGGTGTCTATCGCTATCACATGTCGAAACGATCGTCGATGGCCTGGCGGAAGGGGCTGGGTAAAGCGCATCCCCGAAATGGTGGCCACGTCATTCACCGCTCGATAATCATACGCTTCAGGATCACGCATGATCTGTGTCTTGGTCTCCGTGGAGAAGCCACCATATGTCGTGGTGTTGTCAATTCCAGCCTGCATTGACCTACCGTCGGTGTACGGGGTTTCATTGTAAAGTGCAACGACTGGCTGCTTCGAGTCGACGGACGCCACAAACTGGAAGGGACCATTGTGGTAGGTCCTATTGCGCGCGGGCTGACGTCCGAGGTCCCAGTCATAGAACCACGCCACTGCCAGATCATGCAATGTTGTATCACTTCGGTTCGTGATGGTGGCATCAATACGCAGAACATTGCTCGTTGAGTCCAGTTCTACGCCCAGTTCAACCTCCACGCCGATGCGCAGCGAGTCCGGAGCATCGGCGTCGCTAACGACGCCCGAGATGGCATGCTGGCCAGCAAAGCGCTTCATGGGTCGGAAATGATCGTTGTTGCGCTTGAGCGAGCGCACGGCATCAACGGTGCGGCCATTGGCATGGACCATAAGGCCCCCTTCATAGAGCTGACCACAAAAGTCACGGTATCGGAAGCCCTCACCCTGACCGCGCTCAAGGTCGGTGTTGCCCAATCGAGCCCGATCACCGACGCTTACCCGCACGTCGTTGTTGGCAAGTGTGGTGAACGCGGGTGCTGGGGTAACAGCGAAGCTGTAATGTCGGCTGATTGCCGCACCGGCACGGTCTTTACCAAGCAGTCGCATGTGGACGTAAGCGGCCGTGTCGGTTTCAGACGTGACCACAAAATCCTGCTTGGGAAGAAAGAAGCGCTCTCCAGCGGCGATCTCACGACTGGTAATCTGGCCGGCATCGGTCACCGTGCGTAACGCATCGCGGCCACTGCCGCTAATACCCTCCACACCGATGATCTGCACTGTCCAGGGGGCTAACCGATTGATAAGCCCGATGCGTGCCGAAAGTGTATCGCCGACATTCCAGCGCTGAGCGCCGCTCTTGGCAAACAGCTCGACAGTATCGACCTCGATTGACACCAGTGTATCCGGGTGCAGGGTAACGGCCTTAAGTGCATTCAGACGTCCGCGTGGAAGCTGCCGTCGGTCGATCTCCTGAGGGATCGTTGCCCAGGGGGCTTCATCAACGGCATCACGCACCATCGCGCAGGCCTCAAGCGGACCCAACTGCGGATATTTCGAACGCACCAGGGCTACGACGGCAGCCGCCAGAGGTGACGACCCCGAGGTACAGCAGAAACTATCATAAGCGCCGTTGTTGGCCGTAGTCCAACTACTGTGACCGGGAGCCATCACATCTACGGTAGGCCCCCTTCCAGTCATGGGAATCACGTTATCCGATGCATCCACCACGCCAACACCGAGCACACCACGGTAGCTGGCTGGATAGAATGGCGTTGGGGAGTAGTGATTGCCCGCTGCAGCTACCACGGCCGTCCCACGGGCCACGGCATAGGAGATCACATCCTGATCAATGCAAGAAGACGATTGTCCGCCCCAGGAGCAATTGACCACGTCAAAGCCATTCAGCGCACAATACATGATGGCCTCATAGCCGAATACGATGCCGCTCGTTCCCTTGGGCATTGTCCGCAACGGGAAGATCTGACAGCGTCCGGCCAGACCGGCAATACCCACGCCATTGTTGGCCGTGGCGTCGCACAAACCCGCCACGCCTGTCCCATGACCGTTGTCGGGATTGAACGCATCACCAGCAGACGTGGAGTCTTCTTTCCACGAGAAGTTGTATCCGCGGTGGTCATCGACGTAGCCGTTGGCATCATCGTCGATGCCGTTACCGGGGATCTCGGAGGAGCGTTTATAGATCGCATCGACAAGGTCTTCATGTTCGGTGCGTACCCCACTGTCGATGATTCCGATGATCACCGAATCACTTCCCTGCTCCACATCCCAGGCCGCATACGCACCGACGGTGCGAAGGAGATCCTGCTTTGTCCGTTCTGGGTCGTTGGGCTCGCCGGCCAGATCATACACACACCACGGGGCTGCACATTCGATCGGACCGCATCCGGTGCGAAGACGCACGATGAACTGTTCAGGTGGGATCTCGGGCCGGTCATACTCGACAACGAAGCTGCGTAGCAAGCGCTCTTCGATGGCGAGTGCTTCGTTGAGGTTCATCGATCGCTGTCGAATCTGGAACCGGTTGTTCGGCTGGGCGAACGTAAGCGACCGCTCGAACGGCAGGACCGGGGAGATGACCCTCAGCCCCATTTCAGCCAGTACCTGCGGTGCCTGCCAGGCATACTCGGGTGCGATGCGCACCTTGAGCTTACCCCGGAGAACAGGGTCGGGCCGATGCGGCAGCTGCCGCGGCCAGGTCTCGAACTGGGCCTGCGCGCTGACGGCGCAGACGATCATCCATACAGCGACAATCGATCTCATCGGATAAAATGTGTGGTGTGGATGGTGTGATCCGTCGTCTCAATAACGACCATGTAAGCCCCCCGTTCAAGTTGCGACGCATCGAAGGTGGTCTCAGCTGAGCCGTCATGCGCATCCTGATGCCGAATGCGGCCGAGCTGGTCTATGATGCTATAACGAACGGCTGACTGGATGCCGCAAAGAGTGGCGGAGGAGAGCACGGGGTTGGGGATCACGCGCAGAGTCGATGTCGAACGAACTTGATCACGGACGCTGACCGTCGAAAGTACCTGTCGCATAAGCGCACGGGCCGATTCGTCGTCCTGCCCGACGGTGATGACGATCCGGAATGTCCAGGTCTGCCCAACGGCAAGGGGCTTGCCACGGCGCATCCCGATCACAGCGGCGATGTCGCCTTCATCAGACTCGGTGATCGTCGTGCCACCAGTGAGAAATCGAACTCGGTCGGCATGCGAGAAACCATCGGCATCATCAATGAAGGTTGCATAGTAGAACCCGGCGGACTGGGCCACATCGGTGGGATCATCGCTGATTGCCGCAACACACACCGCTACAGGATAGCCGATGCGGGTAATGGTATGAGCAACACAGTTTGGCGAACGCAGTGCCGGCGGAAGTGCTTCAGGGTCGGTGCTGATCCGATTGGACCGTCCACGCGTGCCTATATCCCAGTCCATGAGGTATCCAGCGGCGGGAGCGACCAAATCTGCCGTGCGCGGACTAACCTCCACACGCCAGATCGTAGCGGCCTTGTCCTGTCCGGGAAACGCACAGGTCTGCTCAACCGCGACACCGATCGGGCTGGTCGCTGATTCATCCTGCATCCGACACCGCGCCGCATCCGGCAGGACGTCAAACGGCTTGACGGCCGAGAAGTCCGAGATATAGGGCGGATCGTTCTTGAACGCAGAGACAGACTTTTCAGCCCCCTCGATCATGAAGAATCCACTAGGCGACAGTAGCTGAAATGATGGCTTCTTGCCGAACCCGTCACCCTGGCGCTCTGGCTGCGTTGAGGAATATCCCACCATCCCATCGTCAGACATCGAATACAGAAGCGAGTCATTGGCAAACTGTGCCAGTCCAGCCGGCGGCTCAAGGTAGTACCAGTCACGTTCGATCGCACCCTCACCTGCAATGTCCACACGGATCAGACATGGCCGCGTGCCAATGGTCTCCAACACACAGGCGAATGGTTGTGTCCATGCTGTGCTGCCCGTCGCGATCGTGCCGAGAGCATCGCGCTCGCGAAGGATGCGAAGCTTCCAGCCATTAGCATCAACAACGCGCGGCTCGACCTCGGCACTGCCCGGTGCGAGGTCATTAGTGATGCCGAATTCCAGTAGCAACGTGTCGCCAACGCGAAAGCGATTGAACGGTGATCCCGATGAGACCCGTTGTCGGACTGAAGCAATTCTCATCGACGAGTGTGAAAGGGGCTCTGTGGTCACCGCGCAGAGCATATTCACCCGGGGCGACAAAAAGGCCTCAATGGCGTTGTTCTTCGAGGTGATATCGTCGGCCGTGCGATAGATGTGTGCCGCCACCTGACGTGGGGTCAGTGCTGGCCAGCGGGCACGAACCACAGCCGCAACGCCGGCTACAATTGGAGCGGCAAAGGAGGTGCCGCTCACTCCATTGGCGGTGTATGAGCCACCCGACTCAGTGGTGTAGGCACCATTTCCCGGAGCCATGACGCGACTATTGCGTCCCAGACCGCTTGAGGAGACGACGAAGTCGTCCGGCGTGGTCTCTCCTACGCCCAGTACTCCATCATACGAGGCAGGAAAGTTTCGGTCCCGAAAGGCTGAACCCGCCGCGTCGTCTCCGTGGTTGCCAGCCGAGGCAACGACCAGCGTACCTCGTGCCAGGCAGTAATCGATCACCGACTGGTCGATCGCTGATTCCGGCTTGACCAGTCCCCAGCTGCAGTTCACAACGTCAAATCCGCGCTGAGCGGCGTAGATCAGCGACTGGTATCCAAAGACGATCCCACCACCGTCCTTGAGGGCTGTTTTCAGCGGAAAGAATCGAGACTGCAGGCCCGCACCAACGATTCCGATGCCGTTGTTGGTAGCCGCTGCGGCCAGACCGGCCACGCGCGTTCCATGCCCAAAGGACGAGTTGCTTGTGGTGCTTCCGGGCACATCCGATTCGAGCTGCCACGTGAAGTTGTATCCCCTGTGATCGTCGACGTATCCATTGGCGTCATCATCAATGCCATTGTTGGGGATTTCACCCGTATTGGTCGCAATGTTCGTTGTCAGGTCCTCATGCGCCTGCATCACACCATCGTCGCTTATCCCAATTGTGATGGTGTCCGAACCGCGAAACGCCTGCCATGCCTCCTCAAGACGGATCGTCTGGAGATAGGTCTGTTCAGACGCACCGGGATCGTTGGGACCGGCCGACGATTGATTGAGGTACCACGGCTCGATGATTTCCACTTCATCATGGTCCGTCTTCCCCAGAGCGGCCATGGCCTCGGAAACGCTCGGATAGCCATCGAACCTCAGCGTAAACGTGCGCGTAAGCCGGTCCTCGGCCGAGCGAAGGTTCGACACTGCCGCTGCTGCTATCATCTGGCCGACGCTGTCGCGCACGTCCGGCGTCTTGAGAAGGGGGCTGTCAGAAAAGAATCGGGTCTGTCCGGGGGCCAGAAGCTGAGCCTCTGCGCGAAATCCTGGAGGAAGAACAGCGTTAACGTCCTCCATGCGACGACTACTCTGCATCCGAACGATAAGTTGATTCGAAAGCACCGTGAATGATCGTTGTGCTACGATCATGTTCTCGGTCGGAAGGTGTTGAGCGAAAAGATGTTGAGTGGTGACCAACCACAGCAGCCAGAGTGCTACGTGGACAACGTTTCGGAGTCGAAGTTTGGGCATGGCAGAGGGTTTTAGCAGATTGGATTTTTCGCCGCAGCACGTCATGTCTGAACATCAGCAATACATCGTTACCGCCCGAAAATGGCGCCCGCTACGTTTCGAAGACGTAGTGGGTCAGGAACATATTACGACAACCCTGAAAAATGCCATCGTCATGAAGAGGGTTCACCACGCCTACCTCTTTACGGGTCCGCGTGGCGTTGGCAAAACAACCTGCGCACGGATCCTGGCGCGGGCATTGAACTGCCTTCATCCGGTCGAACAGGAGCCGTGCAACTCCTGTTCGAATTGCACAGACATGCTCGAAGGGCGCAACATGGACATCGTCGAAATCGACGGTGCATCCAACAACAGCATCGACGATGTTCGCAAGCTCCGTGACAACGTCAAGTACGCTCCGGTCTCGGGTGCCTACAAGATGTACATCATCGACGAAGTTCACATGCTCTCGACGGCGGCCTTCAACGCCCTGCTCAAGACGCTGGAAGAGCCCCCTGCCCATCTGATCTTCGTGTTTGCAACCACTGAGATCAACAAGGTGCCGGCAACGATCTTGAGCCGCTGCCAGCGCTTTGACTTTCGCCGAATGGAGATCGATACGATCTCACGTCACCTAGCGACGATCGCCGAGGCCGAAAAGATCTCGATTGACGAAGAGTCGCTGATCGCCATCGCCAAGAAGGCTGACGGTTCCATGCGGGACTCACAGTCGATCTTCGATATGGTAGTCTCCTTCTGCGGAACGACGATCACCATTGCCGACCTTGGCCGGGCGCTGCAGTTCATCGATGCCGATTTCTACTTCGCGCTCAGCGATGCCATTGCCGACCATGACATTCCGGTGATGTTCGAGCAGGCTCGCATCGTTGTGCAGCGCGGATACGACCTGCAGGAGTGTCTGATCGGTTTGATGGACCACTTCCGCAACATCCTCACGGTGATCACGACGAAGGGCACGGGGCTCATCGAGGCCTCAAAAGCCGACCTCGAGCGCTACCGTCAGGCATCAGCGAGATTTTCAAAAGCCGATGTCCTGCGGATCATGACCCTGATCTCACAGGGGGAAGCCGCCTTGCGTCAACATCCTCCACAGCCCCGTGTGCGGTTTGAGTTCACTCTCGTGCAGCTCGCCGGCATGGATTCGACCGTGGATCTTGGTACGGTTCTAGCTACCCTGCAGAATCCTACAGCCGGACAACGGCCTGCCCAAACACTTCCGCCATCGATCCCCAGTGCGGCAAGTCAGTCACTTGTTGGAGGCGTCGCCTCGGCACAACATATTCCGGTGCGCCTCGGCACACCGGTGGTCATGCGCTCGGCATCGGCTCCGGTGAGCTCTCTGACGCCAGGGAATCTAGCACGTCGGTGGTCGCAGTGGATCGAGTCGCTACCGGAACATCTTGCCTTTGTCGGACACTCCGTTCGACAGCAACTAGTCACGGCCGATGTCACCGACGTTGGCATCGTCCTCCATACGGGTTCTCAAGTGATGTTCCAGCGCCTGCAGGATTCCGTGACGGCTCTCAAGGAACACCTCGCCTCGGCCTACGGAGCGGGTGTGGGTGTCCACATTGTCAGCTCGGCACGTCAACCGGCACGAGCGGCGCAGACAAGCGGCGTTGCAGCGCCGCCGCAGAATGGCGGGAACGCCGAAAGCTCCGCCGTCGTTGCTGCTTCATCCGAACCGGCACCAGTTGTTGCTGACGACGTGCTGCCGATCGAACAAACGCTTGTTGAACTATTTGGTGCCCGACGCACGATGGCACCACGGAGATCCTGACCATGGCACTCGAAATCGGAACCAAAGCACCAGCGATCAAAGCTACAACTGATGGGGGTGGAACGTTTTCGCTGACTTCCCAGAAAGGCACGTGGGTAGTTCTGTACTTCTACCCCAAAGATGACACCTCGGGCTGCACGGCTGAGGCGTGTGACTTTCGCGATTCGATGGCCTCCCTGACCAAGCGCGGTGTGACGGTCGCTGGCGTTAGTCCGGATGCTCCGAAGTCCCACGACAAGTTCAAGGCGAAGTACGACCTGAACTTCACCCTGATTTCCGATGAAGACCACACCGTGTGTGAGGCCTACGATACCTGGAAGCAGAAGTCGATGTACGGCCGCACCTACATGGGCGTCGAGCGCACGACCTACATCATCGACCCCAAGGGCAAGATCGTAGCAACCTTCGAAAAGGTGAAAGTCCCCGGGCATGTCAGTGACGTCATCGCTCATCTTGATGCGCTTGGCGCATGATCGACACGCATGCCCACATTGACACAGTGGCCTTCGACGAAGACCGTGACGAGGTCCTGCTGCGAGCATTCGATGACGGCCTGGACCTGATCGTCGTCCCCGACATCAAACCGACCACCCGACCTCAGCTAAAGAGAGTGGTTGATGCCCATGACCGCCTCTTCCGCGGCGTCGGTATCCATCCGCACCATGCCGGTGAGGTTACCACTGCCGACCTGGACGACATCCTGTCACAAAGTCATGAACAAAAGGTCGTGGCCATTGGAGAGATCGGGCTTGACTACTACTACGACTTCTGCTCTCCTGAGGTACAGAAATCGTACTTTCGCGAGCAGTTGAGGATCGCAAAATCACGCTCGCTGCCGGTGATCATCCATAATCGGGATTCCGATGAAGACGTTCTCCGGATCATCGAGGAAGAACAGGACGGCACTCTTCGCGGTGTCCTGCATTGTTTCTCCAGCGGTGTTGATGTTCTTGAACGGGCCATGGATCTCGGGATGCATGTCTCGTTCACCGGCAACATCACTTTTGCGCGGTTCACACTACACGAGGTTCTGCATCGTGTCCCACGCGACCGATTCATGCTCGAAACAGATTCACCATATATGACGCCTGTACCGCACCGAGGCAAACGCAATGAGCCTCGCCATGTGCGGCTGGTAGCCGAAAAATTCGCGGAGATTACTGGAATGGAATTTTCAGACGTGATCGCAACGACCACACGAACGGCGCGGTCCTTCTTCGGTCTTGCCATGATGCTGGTGGTCCTTTCGATCGCTACCATCGCCCAGCCAACGCCCCCTGACGAGGATCGCTATGAACTTGATGCTGATTACGAGACCGCACTGGAAAACTACAGGATGGACTCAACGACATGGGACCGACTGATCAAGCCTCGCACGTTTGGCGTCGGCATCAGTGCCGGCTCGAACACGATCACCGAACGTCGCATCTATCGTCAGGAGTTCTTCCTCGATTACAAGTCCGGAACGATACCGTCCTGGCGCACACTCGATTCGACGGCATCGTTCTCCTACCCTTCCATCCTGAGCGTCGGCGGCACGGTGGCCTTTCAGGCATCTGATCGCATGATGCTCGAAGCCACGTATATCAACACCCGCAATGACAGTAAGAAGCGTCTCTACAACCTGCCAGTGATCACTACGCATATCGCAGAAGCATCGATGCTCTATGCGTTAAATCCCTACAACAAGGTGAACTTCCTTCCGCAGTTCGGTGCTTCCTATGTGTACACTGATGACGGTATTCAACAGACCTCGAAGCTTGGGATCATTGCCGGGATCGGCGTCGGTGTTTCGATCCCCACATCCATCGGCTTGTTCTATCCAATGTTCAACGTGCGGTTCAACTTCATGCTTGGACAGGATATGGATCAGGTGGTCAAGACGCACTTCGTGAACCTTGTAGATACCACCGAGAAAAACAAGGTGTGGTTCACGCCGGATCGCCAGAGTGTTGATCCGCTTGCCCCGACCTCCGGAACACGCTTGTACTTTGACCCAGCTGCGAATCGGTACTCTCAGGACAAAGCAGACATCACCACGATCTATTCGATCCCGCGTCTAACGATCCTGTTCTTCCCGAAGTTCTAACCATGGCGGTCATACTCAACGGCACGGCGCTCTCGACCGATCTCGCAACGATCCGGGCGAAAGACGCGCCGATTGATGTATTCCGCTCAGCCGTTCATCGTATCGGCTTGCACCTGGCGTCGGCAACGCTGAATGCTCTTCCCGCCCACTCGGTAAGCGTCGCCACTCCCTTGGAGACGACAACCTGTGCGGTCATTGACGGGCATGTCGTGCTGGTGCCGATTCTGCGAGCCGGCATGGGAATCCTTGACCCGTTTATCGCACTGTGTCCGCAAGCATCGGTAGGCTTCATCGGACTTAAGCGCAACGAAGAAACACTTGAGCCTCACGAATACTACCGAAATCTGCCTCCATCCGATCCGGCCACAACGTTCATCGTGCTTGATCCGATGCTGGCAACCGGCGGAAGCATGAGTGCAACGCTGTCGATGCTTCGCCCCCTTCCACATCATCGACTCATGGCAGCATGTCTCATCGCGGCTCCTGAAGGCATCAATGCCGTAGAGGCTGAGCACCCTGATGTGACGATATTCTGTGCTGCACGTGACCGCGAGCTGAATTCACTCGGGTACATCGTGCCCGGACTCGGCGATGCCGGCGATCGCCTGTTCGGTACCATCTAGCACCGACCTTTTCGGGAGGCCGTCATGAACGTTCTTCGCTTCGGCGACCACAAGATCCCGTACGCGGACATTCTCAATGCCCGCGTCAACTGCAGCTTCACAACATCCGAGATCTTCGTCGATATCGAGGTTCAAGGAGGGGGCGTCATGAGCCTGAATCTCCATGACTCACTCCGGTTCATGGAAACATTCATCGAACACATCCGCACAGAAAAGAACCTCAGTCGCTGAGGCCGGCAAGAAACTCTCGAACGGCCGAGGCCAGCACATCGAGGTCCGAAAGAGATGTGTGTGCATGCACGCTCAGGCGCAGCATGGGCCGGTCCAGCCATCGATGAACGACCACCTCAATCTGCCGTTCGTCATAGAGCCAGTTCTTCATCGCCAGAACGTCCACATGTTCCGGGAGTAGAACCGTACCGAGCTGGAGTAACGGGTCAGGCCCATCGATCTGGATCGGCCGCACGCCATCGATCGTGCACAGCATCTCCACACCCTCACGCGTGAGGTTGCGGCACCGTTGCTGCACGGCATTCCAGTCGTTGGACTGCATCCACTCGAGGGCAAACGGCACTGAAAGAAATGGGCTGTGATCACGCGTTCCGAGAAACTCATTCTCATCGACAAGCATCCCGTCACCGACCGTCGGAATGTCACTACCCCAACTCACAACGAGCGGCGGCAAGACGTCGCGATAGCGATCAGACGTCCAGATGAAGGCAGACCCCTTGGGCGTACACATCCACTTGTGGCAGTTGCCGGTATAGAAGTCCGCATCCAGCGTCGACAAGTCCAGAGGGATATGGCCCGGCACGTGGGATCCGTCGATGACGGTGATGATACCGGCCGCACGCGCCCGCGTGCAAAGCTTCTCGACCGGCATGCGCAGACCTGTTGGACTCGTGATGTGACTGATGAACAGCAGACGCGTCCGCTCGTTCACGCCCGACCATATAAGTTCCAGCAACGCTTCCTGTGAGGGGGCCGGCATGGGTATGGAGACCCGATTCCAGACAGCCCCTTTGCTGATCGCGTACTGCTTCCACGCGCGATCGCAAGCACCATACTCGTGGTCGGTTGTCAAAATCTCATCACCGGGCTGCAGCATGGCCCCAAAGGCATGGGCCGCGATGTTCACACCGTAGGTGGAATTCGTGACGAAGACCAGATTCTCCGGACGTGCGCCGAGATACGCTGCCAGGGACTCCCGTGCGGAGCGCATCAGGTGCATGATCTCGCGGAAGTACAGCACAGGCTGTTGCTCAAGACGCTCAATCCATGTTCGCTGATGATCGAGGATCACACGCGGGCAGGCGCCGAATGACCCGTGGTTGAGGAACATTACATCATCGCGAAGAAGGAAGTCGCTGCGGTCAAGCATGGTAGTTACGGCACGATCAAAGCGCGTACGCTGCGGTTAAACACGCGATCCATCGGAGAGACATTGGCATCATCACTAGTCACGTCGATGCGGATCGTTACACGGTCGGACCGTCCAAACAGAGCCATCACGGCCTGAGCGCGCTTCTGAGCAAGCTGACGGTTGGACTCTTCCGTCCCGATGTTATCGGTCGAGGCAATGAGTGTAACGCTGGCTCCGGAACGAAGTGCTCGACGCACGGTCTCGAGGCCGATCTGATCGATCATCTTCGGGGTGGAACTATTGAAGTCGAAGAAACTCAGCGTCTGAACGTCCTGACCCTGGCGGTCATCCAGCGTCAAGACGTCCACAGTCTTCTCCTCCGTCGAAGCCAGCAACGTCCGCACCTGAGCATCCTGGGATGCTACTTCGCCAGCATTGACCGATGAGCGAATTTCCAGCACGGCACCGTTCTCGCCGATCATCGACGTATCGATGGTGACGCGATAGGCAGGCCCCTTTCCTTCAACGGCAAGGGGCTTTCCGTCAAGTGTTGCCGTTACCGATTCCCGACACGTTGTGTCACACGTCACGATGTGAGCAAAGCTGACGCTCGCCGGCATCCGTGTGGCGAACGTTGCGGACTCTGTGGCAAGAATAACTGCCGGACGGTCATTGAGCAGGAATGCTACGCTTCTCTGTTCGTCCAGCAGAGCAAGCTCCTCCGGCTGCGGCGGATTCTCGGTCTTCACTGAGATACGGGCTAGATCGACGCCAAGATTACGAATGGCCCATGCGTAGCGCTCCCTCGCAAGGACGAATGGCTCATCGGCCGCCGCCGAGCCGATGATCGTCAGCCTGAGCGTTAGATCAGCGGCCATCGTGTTGCGCACGGCGTCGATCACGCGCTGCTGCAAGCGCGCACGCTCGGAGGAGCCTGTAAGCGGTGCGGTGGAGTTGCGTTCAAAGAACATCACCGACGGAGCAAAGCACTGCCGACGCACTTCTCGCACTCGCACCATCGGCACGGCGATCGTATCGCCCGCGCTCGGTATCGCGAGTCGCGATGAGACCGTTGGAATCCGCGGTGGCGGTGGCGGCGGCGGCGGTGGTGGCGGCGGCGGCGGCGGCGGGGCCGGCTTGGGAATGGCGTAGCGCACCGACGCACCGAGGCGCAGTGCCGAGGCAGACCACGTAAGCGAGGAAGTGAAGTTGCTCAGGTTATGCGCATAGCTCAGCTCTGGCGAGATCTCGAGTCCTGAAGTGGTCGTCACCGGCCATGAGAGAGCAATGGTGGCCAGCATCTGTGTTGACGTATTGGGAAGTTCACCTTCGTACACATTGCGCACTCGCGACCCTTCGATAAAGGTCACGTTCGGGTCGGTGGGCTCAACAAGTTCTTCGCGCTGAGAAAATGTCGGGGCCATGGGAATGCCAATCACTGCGCCAAGACGCAGACGTAGCGGCAGTGATGGCAAGGGGCTTGCACTGACGAACGGCTCAATGCCGATCATTCCGTATGATGCCGCAACGGTGTGGCGGGCGATGCCGTCGAAGGCGTTTGAGCCAACGATCACAAACGAAATGAACTCGTCTTCGACCAACGATCCGGACAAGTCAGTCCATGAAATCCGTGTTCCGAGGCGAACCGGTTGATCGTGGAGCCGCGCATCCAGATCAGCAGTCAAGGCAGCACCGAGACTATATCCGAATCCGCTGCCGCCCGTGAAGGTTGCACAACACGACGGAAACCGCGGATCGACCAGACGGAAGTCCGCTGAATGGAGATTTACTCCGGCCGAGACATCGACTTGGAATCCAAAGCGCGTTCGGGACGTGTCCGTCTGCGCCAGCATGGCTACTAGGCCTGTAATGAAGACTACCGTGTTCGCGGCAAAACGTTTCATCGGACCACGATCAATGAAGAGGTGGTTACATTTCCATCGGCATCAAGAATGATGCGGTAGGCGCCTGTTGGATACTCCTGGACGTTGATCCGCACGAGAACGCTTCCACTGCTCACGCGTATCGGGTTGTCTGAGATGATCACACCATGCGGATCCATAATGCGAATGTGTGCTGACGAAGAACGATCGGAGTCAATACGAACCGTGACATCATCCGAAGAAGGATTCGGATACACACCGCCGATGACGGGACCGGACGGGAACCGGAGGTGACGCGTTGGGTCAGGATTGGCAATACGAAGAAGGGCCGATTGCCAGCTGGTGGTCACTACGCTGCTGAAGCCGATGGAGGCAGAATCCATGGACATCACGGACGAGTCTTGCTCACCGATGCCGGCCGGACCGATCAGCCAGATGGCCGTGTCCTGCCTGTTGAATGAGCGCTCAACACGGAAGCGGATCGTGCGGCGTCCGCCGGCAACCTGCTGGGAAAGGATCTCCCCGGAGCCCCCTGCCACTTCGATGCTGCGGGCAAGGAAATGATGCTCATCCATCTCGATGATCGCTTCGAGGGGGCGGATGCCATCATAACGCACGTTCTCGGTGATCGATGTGATGATCGGTATGCGGATGATCTGGCGGGGGTCAACGGTGATGCTTTGCGGACGCACAACGGCCGTGCCGGAATAGGCCGTCAGGCGCATCTGCGTAATGGCGGCACACGGTGTAAAGCGGAACGACAACGCATCATTGCCAGAGATCACACCGCCCGTATGCGTCACGGTGAACACGATGGAGTCGCCTGGTGCAATGATGCTCGGCACGGTGATATCCGTCGTGAATGGCGCACCCGGAGTGAGCAATGCTTCGGTCAGCGTTGCGGGGGTGGACGATCGGTTGTACACGACAACTCGTCGCGTAGGACGTTCAGGAATGAAGGCAAGCGTTGGGTGTGAGACGGAGATCTCATCCCCAGCACCGCGACCTGTAACGCGAACTGAACGCGTCAGTACGTTTTGTCCGGCATAGGTGATCACAACCTCGTCCGTGTCATGACCACGAAGTCGGGGCACGAAGAGAACCTCGATCTGCAGGCTTTCACCTGGCGCTAGCGGGGCTCCCGGAGTATAGCCTCGAACACGGAACTGCGAAGAGCTTCCTTTGCGCATATAGATGCCGTCAATGGTCACCGGCACAGGATCATTGTTGCGCACGACCTGGAACGTCCGGCGAGCTGTGTCACCAACACAGACGTCACCAAAGGCCGTTAGGTCTCCAAACGTGGTCAGATCACGGTCGATCGATCGTATCTGGATCGGTATGCGAATCGTACGGTCACACGACTTCAGTTCGAACGTATCCGTCAGTAACCCGGTATCTCGTGGGACGGCCCGGAAGCGTACCGGTAGGCATTCACCCGGATTGATTGTATCTGCCCGGAACGTGTCCGGCATCGTTACCCATGACGCCGAACGAAGTTGACCCGAGGTAAGGATGGCGGCAACCGATCCGCGGTTACAGATCTCACCGGAAATCAGAGTGTCGATACGCGTGCCGATGAGCTGACTTCCAAAGGAGATCGTTGGGGTGGACATGTTAGGGGGCATGATGGCGATAACACCATCACTAACGTCCGTCTCTGGATTGATGATACGGCGAACAAGCATGTTCTCGCGCAGATCATCCGAACAGGACGCAAGTGTGGACCCGTCGGGACCGTACTCGATGTCGTTCATCAGCAGGCTGTGTCCTGGCATACCAGGAATGCCCCCGAGGATGCGACGGCGCAGCACATCGTACTGCTGGATCTGCGGCTGCCCGAGTGCACCGAGCGTCACAAATGTTTCGCTGGGATTGATGGTCACACCGACAATGTTTGATCCTTCACGATAGATCACCCGGATCAGGGCTGACGTGCGCGTATCGAACAAGAATGTTCGTTGCTCCTGCGGCGAGTTGCCCTTACCTGGATCCGCGATGCCCGCAAGCGCGATCAACCCATTTGAGCGCGACACCGAAAGGGTTTGCATGAGCGGTGCACCCATGCGGAGAAGACCAGTTTGATATCGGGCAACCTCGCCGCCCGTTTCGGGCGAAAGACGCACAACGTCTCCGGTGATCAACGCCACATTGATCAGGCTGTCCACGAAACGCGCAGCCGAGACCGGCGCATCGAGGATGATCGTTGATCGCGACGAAAGATTAGCCCCATTCAACACGCGAATACTGGCCGTGAGCGGGCCTGCTACGAATACGGTCGTGCCGGCATCATTGGCACAGACCTCCGTGACGTCTGGGATGTCGGCCTCCACCACAGCAACTGGAGCGGTCGTGCCGGAATCAAGCCGCACGATCTGATCTCGCGCCGGCGACGGGCGGTTGACAACTGCCAGAAGATTGCGCGTAGAGCCGGCATAACTCAGAACGGATACCTTGACGCCCGGTTCCGTTGTTCCGTCGATCTGATACCGCTGCTTTTCGGCAGACGTGACAACGTCCCATTCAATGACGGTGCCATTCTGGTACACAGCACTGACGTAGCGTCCGTCAGCAGAAAATGCAAGATTGGTTGCCTTCGAGCGCTCTCCAAACAGCCAACGGGAATCCGAAGCACCCTGCTTCTGATACACCCGGAGGCGTACACTGTCCGAGTAGCTCTGCGGCACGTCCCAGACGACCGAAGAATCAAGCGTTGAATCAATAAACTCCCAGGAGCGTCCGTTGTTGGTCGAAAACTCCACGAATGAAGAGAAACCGGGGATAGCCCCTTTCCACCGGATCGGTATCTGCTGACAGGGGGCAAGTCGCTCACCACCATTCGGGCTGATCAGCTGCAGAAGCGTTGATGGATTATAGGTTGGAGTGTTAGCAAACAGCATGATGGTGAAGCGCTGTCCACCTTCAAACACCACCGTCAGAAGGCCGCTCACCGGACCCGGCTTAGTGGGCCTGAAGATCAGGTCAAACCGGTAGTCCGTACCAACGTCAACTTCTACCGGCGGGGCCTTCGAGCCATAC
This sequence comes from uncultured Melioribacter sp., assembly GCA_964393485.1. Taxonomy (GTDB): domain Bacteria; phylum Bacteroidota; class Ignavibacteria; order Kapaibacteriales; family Kapaibacteriaceae; genus UBA10438. The sequence goes on from CAYMTW010000014.1 coordinate 38,775, forward strand.
GTTCGCTTCCATACAATGATGAAGTCCGACGACGAGGTGATCAGTGAGTCAATGAATAGCCGACGTTCGTTGCCATTCTGATCGCGCGTAGCGGAGAATGTTCGCAGGTTAAGTTTTGAGAGCGACTCCGAACCCACGGCCACATCGCCTAGATCGAGGAACAGCGGAACGCGCTTGAAGCTACTGTCACAGATAAAGACTGAGCCGCCACGATCGGGATTGACCGACCACGTCAGAGGCAAAACTCCGACGTCACCGTTCGAGACAACATAGAGGGATGCTCCGCCATCAAGCTGCGTTGGGAACACGTTGATTTTGGGTGAAAACGTTGATGCCGTGAACTCTGCACGCCAGATGCCATTGCCATCGCTGGTGAGCGTCGTGATCCTCAGAAAGCGGTTACTCTCCTGCACGTACACATCCTGTGTTGCAAGCGTCGTAAGGGGCTGATTGTTACGTGTTGCACGAAAGCGCACGGTCACCCGCGGAAACTGACGAGCATCAATGAACGAGCCCACTCCCTGGATGACCACTCCGGTGACGGTGACCTGGGCAGCGAGACCTGCAGCACAGCATATCCACAGCAGCAGAGCCGTGCAGAACGCAAGAAGAAAAGAGTTGAATCGGCTATGGTGTGGTGACATCATTCCGTGGAAACACAGAAACAGATCAAAGAGTTACACCGACGGAGCCGATGGAACAAAGCGGGCAAGAAACTCCACCACAACGGGATCGGACGACTCCTGTAACTCGGCTACCGAGCCGGTGAAGCGCACCAGTCCGTCATGAAGCATGATGACATGATCGGCAATGTTGTACACGCTGAACATGTCGTGCGTGATGACGACCGAGGTGACGCGATACTTGCCGGCCAGCTCGTGTAGCAGATCGTCGATCTGCTGGGACGTGACCGGATCAAGTCCGGTGGTCGGCTCGTCATAGAAAATGTATCTAGGCTGTCCGACCAGTGCACGGGCAACGCCAACGCGCTTACGCATACCGCCGGAGAGATCGCTCGGTTTCTTGGTGGATAGAATAGCAAACTCGCGCTCGTACTCTGCACTACCATTACCGTCCAAGGGTGGCAGCAGGCCCACAGCACTCAGAACGCGTCGCGCTTCAGCATCCAGATGCGCACGATCTGTAACACCATGCTCAACAAGGCTAATAACGACGTTTTCATAAACGTTCAGCGAATCGAATAGGGCAGCCCCCTGAAATACATAGCCGATGCTTCGGCGCATGTCAAAGAGCTCCTGCTTCCTGAGCGTGGTAACATCGCGACCATCAATGAGCACTGTTCCTGAATCGGCCTTGAGCATTCCCACGATGTGCTTGAGAAGAACGCTCTTGCCGCATCCCGAGCGGCCAATGATGCAGGTGGTCTGACCCGTTGGAACAGAGCAGCTGACGCCGCTGAGGACGGTCTTGCTGCCAAACGACTTTTTGATGTTCCGAAGCTCGATCATGCGCTGGCCGGTCCGGACATCCTCGAGCGGATCACATCTAACGTTCCAGTAGGAATCGCATCGATGAGCTTACGGGTGTAGGCATCTGAAGGGGCTTCATAGAGCTCATTCGAGGTGTTCATCTCAACGATCTTGCCGGCATTCATAACGGCAATGCGGTCGCTGATGAATTTTACGACGCTCAGATCGTGTGAGATGAAAATGTACGTCAGCTTGAACTCGTCACGCAGTGACACGAGCAGGTTCAGCACCTGTGCCTGCACGGACACGTCAAGGGCACTGACACTTTCATCACAGATCAGCAGTTTTGGCTTCAGCGCAAGTGCACGAGCGATACAGATTCGCTGACGCTGTCCGCCGGAGAATTCGTGAGGGTAGTTCGAGAAATGTCGTGGTAGCAGGTTGACCTTGTCAAGCAGATACATGACGTGGTCCTTGCGCTCTTTCTCGTTGTCGCCGATACCATGTACCGTCAGTACTTCCATGATGGCGCTGCCAACGCTCAGACGTGGATTCAGCGACGAGTATGGATCCTGGAAGATGATCTGGAAGTCCCGACGCATCTTTTTCAAGTCATTCGCACCGAGCGACCGCACATCCTTACCGTCGAACATCACCTGTCCACCAGTTGGCTCAACCAGGCGCAGCACGGCACGTCCGGTGGTGGTCTTACCGCATCCGGATTCACCCACAAGACCAAGGGTCTCGCCGGGTTTGACGTTGAACGTGATATCGTCGACCGCCTTGACAAAACCGCTTGTGCGGCCAAAGAAGCCGGACTTGATCGGGAAGTGAACTTCAAGATTCTTCACGTCAAGCAAGGGGGCTTCTGCGGCGAGCCGTGCATTGCGCGCGGAGATCTCTTCGGCCGAGAACGATACCTCGTCAATCCGTTCATCAACGGTCTCGCGTGTTCGGGCGGTGATGATACCGCTTTCGGACTCCTCCATGAAGTCGCGCACTGTTGGCAGGATCTTGAGCTTACGGTCAAGTCGTGGACGGCAAGCAAGGAGCCCCTTGGTGTAGGGGTGCTGAGGGTCCTCAAAGATCTGCAGCACCGGACCCTGCTCAACGATCCGACCTTTATACATCACGATCACATCATCGGCGATCTCGGCGATCACACCCAGATCGTGCGTAATGAACATCATGGCCATGTTGTGCTGACGCTGCAGCTGGCGCATGAGATCCAGGATCGTGGCCTGCACCGTCACATCGAGCGCTGTTGTTGGCTCATCGGCGATCAGCAGGTCAGGATTGCACGACATCGCCATGGCGATCATCACCCGCTGTTTCTGTCCACCCGACAACTGGTGCGGGTAGGAAGTCATCATCTGCTCCGGACGCGGCAACTTGACCTCGTTGAGCAGTTGCAGCGTACGTGCGCGGGCTTCGTCGGTGGAGACATTCTGGTGCAGCTTGATGGCCTCGATGATCTGGTCACCACAGGTGAACACAGGATTAAGCGAGGTCATCGGCTCCTGAAAGATCATGGCAATGCGGTTGCCACGATAGGAGCGCATCTGCTCTTCGGAGATCTTCAGCAGATCGGTCGTTGCACCGTCGGCCTCATGGAAAATGATCTCCCCGCCCGTGATACGTCCGGGAGGGTTCGGAATCAGGCGCATGGCGCTAAGACTCGTCACGGACTTTCCGGATCCGGATTCACCGACAATACCAAGGGTTCTGCCCTTGTGGACGGTAAAGGAGACATCGTTCACGGCCTTGACGTTGTACACGTCCGACCGGAACTCCGTAACGAGGTTGCGGACTTCGAGCAACGGTTCCATAGGCGGCAAAGATACCCAACTGCCGA
>CAYMTW010000015.1:0-39139 GCA_964393485.1 uncultured Melioribacter sp.
GCGGCACGTAGGGGTTGATGAAGAGATAGTCCTTGGGTCCGATCGGATCGATACGTTTGCGGTAGCTCTCTTTTCCCGTGACTCCATTGCGTACATAGTATACACGACCCTGTTGCGAAGAGTAATACAGTGAGTACGACAAGCCGCCGGTGACGAAGTAGCTGTATGCACCATCGCCGCCTCCAACACGCTGCCATGGCGCAGTGGTTGGCTCATCTTCATCGTTCTGAAACCACACGGAGTTATCCTGCATGCCGCCGATGATCTTGCGTGATGTTTCAAAGCCCGGCATGTTCGGGATGTCCACGGTGTAAAACTGTGTAGTGAGATACCCCCGGTTAAGGTCGCGCCAGACAATTGTATCGGCTCTGATATCATCGGTCACATACACACCACCATCATTGGCGCTGTACATCTGCCGCGGATTCGTAGGGTGAAACAGCACGTCGTGCTGGTCGGGATGATGATCCTTGTATGACGAATACTTGTCGAATGACGGGGTAGGCTTCCAGTAGCCCCCTATCCACTTCCAGTTCTTCGTGGAAGAAAAACCATCGGTTGACCGGTACAGGTTTGTGCCTCCAACGACGACAAGATTGGAGTCATGAGGCGAAACCTTTACCAGCAGGTCATAGCCGCCTTGTGAGTAGAAGTCACCACGCTGTTCATCGGTCATCGGAATGTTGGCTGAGCGATTCTCCCACATGCCAGTATCAGCAGATGTGCGCGTGTACTTCCACAGACTGTGCCACTCGAAGCGTTCTTCGCCACGGTAGATCGTTGAGCCCTTTGCCCCTTCATCAGGTGTCTCTGCCAGCACGTAGATCTGCTCGGGATGCTGCGGAACCTCTGCAAGGACGATACGCTTGACCGTATTCTTCATGTCAGGGGGCGTCACATTCGTCCACGTGGTACCATTTGTGCTGCGAAACACACCCCAGCGGGAGGCTATGGCCCCTTGTGTACCAGTGAAGGCACCAAAGGCCGCATAGAGGGTGCCGTTGCGAGTGACAACCACATCAGAAAAGAGTGAATTGCTGCTCAGGACAGGCATCCACGCTAACCCACCGTTTGTCGTTCGGTACAGACCAGCACGGGCCGTTCCAACATACACCTCCTGGCTGTCACGCTGCGGATGAACCAGTGCACGCCAGGTATAGGCAAACTGATGACTTGCCGGGATACTGGTACTGGTGGTCGATGGAAGGGGACTCCACGTAAGCCCATTGTCCATTGACTTCAGAACACCGTTGCCGGATATCTGCGCCGAGTTGCCGTAGATCTCCCCTGTACCGGCATACCAAACATTTTCAAATCCGGCACGGGTGTCCTGCGCAACACAGGCAACGCTGTGGAGCTGATCGGGCGTGGTGCAGATCTTCCAGGTCGCACCAGCATCGGCGCTGCGCCAGATCCCACCAGATACCGCACCAACGACGATGACCTTCGGATCACGGACGTCGAAGGCAATGGCCCGCGTGCGTCCACCGATGTTCCAGGGTCCGCCGGACTTCCATGCTGCATATGACTGCGCATCTTCCGTTGCTTTTGTTCCGAGCACCTGATCAGCAAGACGCTGAGCAAACGCGAGCTCGCGCTGTCGCATGTCGTGAGGGACTGTGCCGAGAGAGAGATCCCGATGCTTGAGTTCCTCGAACTCCTTACGCCCATTCACCGATGGTCCATCCGGAACACGCTGCGAACTGCACGATACCAGAACAATGCTTGCAACGACGAGGTAGAGAGAAGTCTTCATCTGCGGAATAGCCCCTTGATTGAGGAACGTCGGCCACGAATCGTCAGGTAGGCGGCAATGGAGTAGACGGTAACGGCGGCAACGCGAACAGCAATCGAGAGGATTCCCTCGAGATCACCAGCACGACCACCGAGGTAGAGAACACCGGAAGCGACCACCAGCATCGCAACCTTGCTCCATTCATAACGAACAGGATAAATGCGCTGCGAAAAGACGTACAGCATCACGGCACTGACGACGTAGGCAAAGACCTTTGCCCAGGCAGCACCCATGATGCCGAAGGGGGGAACAAGTATCCAGGTGGCAGCAACGCTGATCACGGCGGCAACACCTGTCGCAACAGGAAAGAAACCGGTGCGTTTTTCGATGTGAAGCCCGGCAGCCATGTTGATAAACACACCGTTGAAGAAGTAGGCGAACATCACCACAGGAATGATCGTCAGACCTTCCCAGTAATCCGGGTTCACAAAACGTCCACCAATGAACGGCAACTGCACAACGAATTCGATGAATAACGACGTAACCAGAAAGATCCCACCACACACGGCGGTGAAGGCCGTGAACACTGTTGCAAACGTCTGCTTGGCGTCCTCGTCATGACGATGGTTCAGGTAGAACGGCTTCCAGGCATACTCGAATACCGTGACAAACATCATCATCGGCAGAGCTAGACGAAAGTTCGTCTGATACATCCCCACAACACTGCTGCTGGTGAGCATTAGCATGATGGGCCTGTCTGCCACCTGCACCATGATTGAAGAGAAGTTCGACGGAACCGTCGGAAGACCGAAGGAGAGCATCTGTTGTCGCAGGTCGGAAACCTTCGCTGGTGCGGAACGCAGCGTGCGGACCACGCCCGGTAGAAACACCATGAACGTTGCGGCACTGCCAATGACTCCAGCCCAGAGGGCCCCTTCGATGCGCCAGCCAAGGCCGACAACGAACAACAGTGTAAAGACAAACGTCACGGCAACCGACAGAAGTCGTAGCATAGCAAACACCCTTGGACGCTGCTGCATTCGCAGCTGTGCAAACGGGATGAGGACCAGTCCGTCAAGCAGCGGAATGAGAGCCGCGATCTGCACCAGATGAGCCCCCTGATCACCGAGTGCTAGGAGCGGTGAAGCAGCGATGGGTGCCGCCAGAGCGATCGTTAGCGCCGTAACTATGACGCTCAACACCGTAACTGTAGAGAACGCGGTAGCAAACACACGGTGATTTTCCGCATCTGCATCCTTGTTCCAGAACCGCATGAACGCGGGCTCCATGCCCAGCGAGTAGAGGATGTTGACGAAGGCGATCATCGCATAGATGCCGGCGATCTCACCGATCTCGGTCTTGCTGAGATAGTTCGTAAAGAGCGGCGTCAGCAGAAACGTCAGGAATCTCGACAACACGGTCGAAATGCCGTAAACAACGGTGTCCGATGCCAATCGGGCGATCTTGGAACTCATCCTGCTGGGGGTCTTTCAGCGTTAGGGGGCGAAGGGGTACGGACGTAGTTTTGCAGTGCTACAAACATAGGCAGACCACCATGCGCACGCGGACCCCGCTTCCCCTTTTTACGGCAGTTCTCACCATTGTCTTTGGACTCTGGTCACATGCCATCACAGCCCAGACGGTAACCAGCCCGCAAGCCCAGCGGATCGTTGACCACGTCCGCGTGCTGGCCTCCGATAGTTGCATGGGTCGCGGGCCCGGTAGCAGTGGTATTGAAAAGGCCGCCTCGTACGTGAAGGCGCAGTTCGAAGCGATCGGCCTGAAGCACGCCGGACGCGCCAGCTATGGCGATCCGTTCACGCTGACAACGGGTGTAAAGCTTACGGGTTCGAACGCGGTGAGCTTCTCCGTGATCATCGAACGCCCTGGTGTGCCGCTGGATCAGGCCCGCCCGATCACGGTGGGATGGAAGCTTGGGGCGGACTATCAGCCCTTCGGTTTCAGTGAATCAGGCTCGGCCAAAGGCGACGTTGTGTTTGCCGGGTACGGACTTTCAACGTCCTCATACGACGATTACGCCGGCATCGACGTCAAGGGAAAGGTCATCGTCGTCATGCGTGGCCTGCCGGGCTGGGCCGAAAAAGACGAGACCATGCGTCAGCTGTCGTCGATCCGCAGCAAGACTACCGTTGCCCGAGATAAGGGGGCTCTTGCCGTGGTATTCGTGAACAAGAACGGTGACTCGGCAGATGTGCTGTCACGGTTCGGACTCGACCGTCTTGGCAAGAACTCGGGAATCCTTGTCGTGCAGGCCCGCCGCTCCACCTGCGCTAAGGTCTTCCCTCCGAAGGGCACGTCGCTCTTCGTTGCCGAGTCAGAGATTGAAAAGACCAAGAAGCCACTGTCGTTTGCGCTTCCAAACGTCTCTGCCAGCGTGACGGTAGGTCTGAACTTCGAGGAAAGCACCACATCGAATCTGATCGGCATGGTCGAAGGCACCGATCCAGCACTCAAGGACGAGTATGTCGTAGTCGGTGCGCACTATGATCACATCGGTATGGGTGATGAGAACTCCCTCGCAGCCTCACCCGAGCCATCCATTCACTACGGGGCTGACGACAATGCCTCCGGTACGGCTGGAATCATTGAGCTTGCTCGTGCCGTCTCGGCAAGCCCCCTGAAGCGCAGTGTGCTGTTCATGGCCTTCAGTGGCGAAGAAAAGGGGCTTCTTGGTTCAAAGCACTGGGTATCAACGCCGACGATTCCGTTGGCGAAGATCGCCGCGATGATCAACCTAGACATGATCGGACGTCTTAAGGATGGTAAACTCAACGTCCAGGGCCTCGGAACGTCATCCCTCTGGCCGGCCGTGATCGATTCAGCCAAGAAGGGTCTTCCCCTGACCGTGACAACCACAGCCGACGGTTTTGGTCCGAGTGACCATTCGTCATTCACCGGCAAGGGCATTCCTGTGCTGTTCTTCTTTACGGGGCTGCACGGGGACTATCACCGTCCGTCGGATACGTGGGAGAAGATCAATGCCGACGGCGAGGTTACCGTGCTGACGATGGTCGAGCGCGCGCTGCGCATCATCGGAGACACTCCGACACGTCCGGACTTTGCCAAGGGGGCCGACAAACCAGCTGCTACACAGTCATCCAGCATGGCACTCAAGGTCACCTTCGGTGTGGTGCCGGACTACAGCGACGACCCGCAGGGCCTGCACATTACCGGTGTCAAGCCGGGCTCACCGGCAGAAAAGGGCGGCCTTGAGGGCGACGACATCATCACGGCCATGGGCGCAACGACCATCAAGAACATCTACGACCTGATGACGGCGCTCGGCACGTTCAAGCCGGGCGACGTCACAACCGTCAAGGTGCTGCGAGAGGGCAAGCCCCTTTCCCTGAACGTCACCTTCGTAGGCAAGTAACAGACTGGATCCCTGCTCTCGCGCGGATGACGTCAGAGGTTGGCGAACGTCCAGGCCACAACGGCCATGGCGTACACGCAGTCGTTGACCTCATGCTCCTTGAGCTTGTCAACGGTGTCGCCTTCGGTGTGGTGATACCAGAAGTACCGCTCACCCTGCACACTCAGCTCCATCGTTGGCACACCCATGCGGTGAAGGGGGCTCGTATCGGCCCCGCCGCTGCCGGTGGTGATCGTCGATGCGTGCACCTTTGAGAGCAGTCCGTTGGCAATGTCTTCGGCTGCGGCGCGGATAGCGCCACTAGTATCACTGCAGGTAAAGCCGGTCGGCGCAAACACTCCGGCATCGCTTTCCATGGCCATCACGTGCTTCTCGTCAGCAGTTTGCTTGGCATAGGCCTCGCCGCCACGCAGGCCGTTCTCTTCATTCGTCCAGAAGCACACGCGGATCGTACGCTTCGGACGTAGTCCAAGTGTCTTCATCATCGTCAGTGCGCGCCATGCCACAAAGCACCCACCGGCATCATCCATGGCACCGGTACCAAGGTCCCATGAGTCGATGTGGCCACCCATCACGACCACTTCGTTCGGGAGCTCCGAGCCAGGGATCTCAATGATCACATTACGCGATGGCGCGTCAGGCTGCCATTGGGCTTCCATCGACAGCGTCAGTTCAACGGTCTCTCCACGATCCTGACATCTCTGCATCATCATGGCATCTTCCATGCTGATGGCGCCATGAGGGATCTTCGGCACGTCGTTCTGATACCCCATACCGCCGGTGTGCGGCGTCTGAATGCCGTAGGGTCCGACGCTGCGCACAAGTGATGCAATGGCACCGTGACGGGATGCTTCAGAAGCTCCGCGCGAGCGGTACTGCACCGTCTCTCCGTAGGTGGTGAACGGTACATTGAACACCACGATCTTCCCTTTTGCCTCGGCCTGACGGGCCTTGAGATCGTCGAAGCTCTTCACCACCAGCACATTGCCGCTAAGGGGCTTGCCATCTGTGCCGATACTGCCGCCAAGTCCGCAGAAGGGCATCGATCGACTGATGGGTTTGGACATCGACAGGGATTCGTTGCCTCGGCGCCAGTTCGGCACCATCACGGGCTGGGTCTTGACCTTCCAGCCCTCGGCCGACATTTTGCCGATGAGCCAGTCGAGCCCCCTTTCAAGATTCTCGGAGCCACTCAAGCGCTTCGGATAGTGGTCGCAGAAATCTGCCAGGAGCGAATAGCACCCCTTATCGTCCTTCGTCCAGGCGAGCATGCGCTCAGCGTCGCGCGCAAAACGCTTCGTAAGCTCATCGCCAGCAGCTGAGAGCACTGTGGAGCAGAGAGCAACAGCGACGATAAGGCGGAGTAGAGTCATCAGCTTCCTCACGTGGAAAGGTGTCAACGAATTTTCGTTGCGCAAAAAATACGACAGTCAGACCTTGGTATCTTTGCGAGTCGAGAAGTTCCACTTTCTCCAAACTCCAATGAGCATCTCTGTACGTGCCATCCCGGAATCGGATACGCTCCGGTTCATCAAGTCGCAATGGAACTTCTACAAGAATGACCCGTATTGGGCTCCACCGCTGATCATGGATCGGCAGAAGCTGCTCAACACGAAGAAGAATCCCTTCTACCAGCACGGCTCCATTCAGCTGTTTCTTGCTGAGCGCAACGGTGAAGTGGTCGGGCGCATTGCTGGCATCATCAACCGTAATCACAACACTACACATAACGACTCCGTCGGCTTCTTCGGATTCTTTGAGTGCATAGACGATCAGGAAGTTGCAACGGCTCTGATGCGTGCCGCCGAGGAATGGGTCAAGTCGAAAGGCATGACGGAGATCCGCGGACCCGTCAACCCATCGATGAACGATGAATGCGGACTGCTGATCGACGGCTTCGATGGCACACCGGTGATCCTGATGACTTACAACCCACCATACTACGCCAAGCTCATTGAAGGGGCTGGGTATGTCAAGGCGCAAGATCTCTTTGCCTATCTGCTGCACAACAAAGACTATGCTTCAGACAAGATGAAGCGTCTGTTCGACGTGATCGTCAAGCGCAACAACCTCACGTTTCGGTCGTTCAATTTTGGCAACAAGAAGCAGTTCGAGAAAGACGTCCAGACGCTCAAACAGATCTACAACGCAGCCTGGGAGAAGAACTGGGGCTTCGTCAAGTTCACTGATGCTGAGTTCGACTTCCTCGCGGCCGACCTCAAGCAGATTGCCGATGAGAACCTTGTCTTCGTTGTCGAAAGCCACGGCCGCGTTGCCGGCTTCTGTCTTGCCCTGCCCGACGTGAACCAGTGCCTCAAGCACAACAAGAGCGGAGGTATTCTTGGCGGGATCTGGCACCTACTCACGAAGAAGAAATCAATCGATCTCGTCCGCATCATCGTGCTGGGCGTTCTCCCCGAGTTCCGCGGTACCGGCATTGACGCCGCCATGTACATGGAGATTGGCGAACGCGCCAAGAAGCGCGGCATCCTTAAAGGAGAAGCCAGCTGGATTCTCGAAAGCAACGAAATGATGAACAAGGGGCTCACCCAGACAATGAACGGCGAGCGCTACCGGACGTATCGGATCTATGAGCGAGCGATTACGTGACGAGTGACTCACCGTCATCCCCGCGAAAGCGGGGATCCAGACGGGACAATGACGGAAACACTGGATTCCTGCTTTCGCAGGAATGACAAGGAGAACGGAAATGCTGGATTCCTGCTTTCGCAGGAATGACAAGGAGAACGGAAACACTGGATTCCTGCTTTCGCAGGAATGACAATTCACCCAAAACCTAAAACCTAGAACCTCAAACCTCAATGGGACGCGCATTTGAATTTCGACGGGCCCGCAAAGAAAAGCGCTGGGCCAACATGGCACGAACGTTCACCAAGTACGGACGCGAGATCTCGCTGGCCGTAAAAGCCGGCGGACCGGATGTGGAGACCAATGCGCGCCTGCGCGTGGTGATCCAGAACGCCAAGGCGGCGAACATGCCGAAGGACAACATCGAGAGTGCTATCAAGAAGGCATCGGCCAAGGATGCGGCTACGCTCGAGGAGATGAATTACGAAGGGTACGCCCCGTACGGAGTGGCCATCTTCGTGGAGACGGCTACCGACAACCCAACGCGGACCGTGGCGAACGTGCGCTCGTACTTCAATAAGTGCAACGGCCAACTCGGCACATCGGGGTCGCTCGAGTTCATCTTCGATCGCAAGGGCGTGTTCACGATTCCATCGGCCGGCATCAATCGCGATGATCTTGAGCTGCTTCTCATTGAGAATGGGGCTGAAGATATCGTGGATCAGGACGAAGACATCATTGCTTACACGTCGTTTGCGGACTTCATTGGTGTGCAGCGTGCTCTCGAGCAAGCCGGCATTGATGTCACTAATGCTGAGGTGCGCCGCATTCCGAATAACACCGTGACGCTGACTGACGAGCAGGCTGAAGAGATCATCAAGCTCATCGACAAGCTGGAAGATGATGACGATGTGCAGAATGTGTTCCACAACATGAACGAGAACGAATAACATGTGCGGTATCGTCGGCGTCTTTAACCACCCCCAGGCATCGGCTCTTACGTACTACGCTCTCCACGCCCTACAGCATCGGGGTCAGGAAGCGGCAGGAATTGTCTCAATGTACGCCGACGAAAAGTCCGGTAAGCCGCGTCTCGGCATACACAAAGGCGAAGGTCTAGTGCTGGATGTCTTTTCCGATCATGCATTGTTTGAAAAGACACTGCGTGGACGTTCGGCTGTGGGTCACAACCGATACTCGACCACTGGCAGTAATTCACTGTCAAACATCCAACCGTTCAGCTTCAACTATACTGGTGGGAATTTCGCCCTAGCCCATAATGGCAACCTGACAAATACGCGCCCCTTGCGGGAGCGTCTCAAAAGTGACGGTGCGATCTTTCAATCGACCACGGATAGTGAGCTCTTCCTGCATCTGATCGCCCGCAGCCGCAAGGCCACGCAGATAGAGCAGATCCGTGAGGCTGTGCAGACGGCTCAGGGGGCCTATTCGATCGTCATGCTTTCGGAAACGGCCATGTACGCCACACGGGACCCCCATGGGTTCCGTCCGCTCTGCGTGGGGCGTATCAAGCATGAAACGGGATATGCCTATGTCGTGGCTTCTGAGACGTGCGCGCTAGATATCATTAGCGCTGAATATGTGCGCGATGTGGAACACAATGAGATCCTCGTGTTCGACCAGAAAACCATTGCTACAGGCGAGATCACGTCGCACTACATTGATGAGGCGATGACAACATCTCGACACTGCATTTTTGAGTACGTGTACTTCTCGCGCCCCGACTCAAAGATCTTCGGGCATAACGTGGACAAGGTCCGGCGGAAAATGGGTAAAAACCTGGCTACTGAGAGTCCAGTTGCGGCAGCAAACGAACGGGATGTGGTTGTGATCGCCGTGCCGGACTCGGGCAACACAGCAACTCTAGGGTACGCGCGGGTCAATCAGGAGAGATTCCCATCACGATACGAGATTGGTCTTATCCGTTCGCATTACGTTGGTCGAACGTTCATCGCACCGGGCCAGGACAAACGCGAGTTCAAGGTCAAAACCAAGTTCAATGTTGTTCGTGGAGTTCTGGAGGGTCGCACCGTTGTTGTGATCGACGACTCGATCGTCCGTGGCACAACATCGAAGTCGCTCATCAAGCTCATTCGCGAGGCCAACCCGGAGCAGGTTCACCTGCGCATCACATCGCCCCCTGTCAAGCATCCGTGCATGTACGGCATGGACTTTCCAAGCGAGGATGAGCTCATTGCAAATCACTTCACGTCGGATGAATCCATCGCAAATGAACTAGGAGCCGACAGTGTGCGTTATCTCAGCGTCGAGGGTCTGATGGACTCTGTTCCGCAGGGCCCGGGCATCAACTACTGTACTGCGTGCTTCACGGGAAGCTATCCGGTGGAAGTAGATATGACGGTGACGAAACTGAGCACAGAAGAATGAGTCAGGAAGAGTTCGACGAAAATGCGTCGATGCTGCCGCCCACTACAAAGCATGGGTGGCTCATCATTTATGGTGTCGTTGCTGTCCTTGCGATCACCGGAGTGATCCTAGGCGTGCTGTATCGCGACACCACCAAGCCCGGTGAGGTCATCTCACGAGATCGGCAAAAGCACGCCAATCGTGTCGTGTATGCCGTGGTTTTCAGCAGCGTCAGTCCGACGCGTGCCGACAGCATCATCGAACAGATCACACGGGACATTGGCACAGACACCACCAAAACGGACATGATCATTGGCTCACCCACGACCGATCCGTGGTGTGCATCATTGAGCGAGTATCGCCGAAATCTGAAGAAGGCGATGACCACACCAAAGGTCATCCCTATTGGCAAGCAGTCGGTAATCGTTTCAATGATTGGCGGACTACTCACGAAGAACGAACTTCCGGCAACGCTCTATCTTGTTGGCGACGTGTCGCAGGATGACATCTCGTCCATCGCACCTCGCACATCGCGCACCGCTGCCGCACTTGAGCTTCGTTCACGTATCATGGGCCCTGTGAACGTGGTAAACTTCATGGACACCACCCGTCCCGGCAACGCTGCCTATGCGCGGCTCTTTGCAGACAAGGGGCTAGTGAAACCGTAAGGAGTCGACCCTGTGGGCCGGTGCTTACTTACCGACGATAACTATTTCCGTCCGTCGGTTGAGCGAACGCCCGAACTCGGTGGCGTTATCGCCGATTGGCTTTGTAGAGCCAAGTCCGAGTGCTTGAAGACGCTTCGGTTCGATGCCCTTCCTCAGTAGGTATGCCCTAACGGCTTCGGCTCGAAGGAGTGAAAGTGCCTTGTTTTGCTTGGGACTTCCGGTGTTGTCTGTATGACCCTCGATGCGGACCACGACAGAAGGCCTGCTCTTCATGAATTCGTTCAGTACTTCAAGTTCCTCGACGCTATCGGGCAGAACAGACGATGCCACTGGGAAGAGAAGGTTTTCGATGATGATCTTGCGGCCGATCTCGACAATTGGTATGATTTGCTTGACCAATTCTTTCTTGCGTTCGTCGAGCAGAGCCACGTTGATAGAGTCGCTACGAACCTTAGTGTCGCTCTTGTAAAACACCGTGTAAAGATTAGTAAGACGCTGAGAATACAGGTCAAGGATCTTCGAAAGTGACTGATTGAGATCAAAAACTGTTCCTCGAGTACCTTCGGCTAGACGTTGGTACGGCTTCAGATTGGCCGGAACGATACAGAAGGCACGGACTTTCAACTCATTCAAGTGCTGAATCATCGTCTCAACATTGAACTTCGTTCGTCCACTCCCTCTTTCACCAACTTGGTGAAAGCCGGCATCTGAAACGAGCACGGCAACGCGGTTAGCAGCTGGACGGAATCGTGCCCGACTCGCGTCATACAGAGCCTGGAGTGCGTTTTCCTTCTCGTCAAAGCCACCAAACGCCTGCACCTTGCTCAACCATCCAAGGAACTTCCCGACACTGTCAGTTGGCTCATAGATAGCTTCCACAACATCGCTGTAGAGCACCAGTCCCAGCTGATAGTCAATACCACGCTTTGAAAGATTCTGAACAAACGACTCGATGTTGTTCCGCACGCCGTTGATATAGGGCTGCATTGTACCCGTAACGTCGATAACAAACATAAAATCGACTGGAACCCGCTCCTTGACATCGATTTTGTGAATGCGCGTAACAGGCCGCTTTACACCGTTTTCCATTACAGTGAGAGCGTTAGGCTTTAGTGTGTCGAGTACCTTACAATCCCCATCACACTCAACGACAAGTCCGATCTCCGGAAAGGTGGAGAGCGTCACATTCTGGATCGTTAGCTTGACTCCATCAAGAGGAAACATCACGCGTGCCTGCTCGGCAAGACGGCGTCGTTGTTCAAGAGAGGAATCTTGCTGCAGCGCACGCGATGGCACCGCCGTTCCCAACAGGAACAGAGTGGTTAGTATGCCGGTGGCTGCACACAGGGTGTGCATAAGGAGGACGCTTATAACGTGAGACGCAGAACGGGGCTGATCATGAACATGTGCTCACGCTCAAACGGGCGCAGTCCGCGCAGCGGTTGTGAGTACTTTGCTTCAAGGTACAGCCACTGACCGAAGAGTGGCACATAGGCGTGCGCCATGAGCGTCTGGTTTGCGTATTGAAGATCTACCCCAAACGGATACGTACTTTGGTTGCGATACTCAACCTTGGCATAGATCCAGTCACCGAACTCGTTTGGCTTCCATGTTTGCAGACCAGATATACCGTTGATCGCAAGGGTCGTGTATCCTGTTGACGTATCTGACAGTACAGCTGCTTCACGAACTTCGTAGTAGTTCACACCGAGATCGAAGCGGAAATAGTTTTCCGGACGTGTTTCATCAAGCCACATGTTGTAAAACATCGTTACTTGACCGGTGGCACGCAGAAGATTGACCGTGCTACGAACCTCGTTCGATGGATCGATCAGGGGATCATCAATAAAGATATCTCGTCCTTCGGCGAGTGCAGACGTTGCATATGTCGTCGTATCAACTTGGGTTGTTGACTTAACAGGTTCAAGAGGTAGCTCAGCGTTAACACTCAGACCGAAACGAGGATTGAAAGGCATATTGAAGTCGAGTGCCGTCACGATCTTTCCACCATAACCAGCATCAATGCGGCGTGCTGGAATGAAGCTCAGAATACCAGCCTGGCGCGGGTCGCTTGTCATGCGATAGCCCATACCCATGCGTGCATTGATCAGATACGGAATAGCTCTGCGTGTTTCGGCATCGTTGTTGACGTACAATGGGCGCTGCAGAAGCACTTTGGCTTCGCCGGCATTCCAGAAGTGATAACCCGTCTGGTCAGTACCCATGATGTTAGATAGCCAGAAACCTGACTTACCGATCTTGAGGGTCTGCTCGAAGGCCGAGAGTGTGAACGAGTGCGCTGCATTGGCAGGACGTAGAAAGCTCGTAATCGCTTCAGACTGCGGTTGAGAAGCTGGCGTTGTTGTCGGTATCTCAGAATAGCAATACGGACGCGTTACGTCCGCAAGCTTGGAGAGGATGTTTGGAATGTTCGTTGACATCTCCTGTGATGTCATTCTTTCCGTACCACACTCAACAATGAGAATCTCAAACGGATCTTCCGTGTTCGCCACTGGTTGCGCGGTCACGACGATCTTCTGTTGGTCAAGATTTTCGCGGCGATACCCCAAGACACGGAACGCATTGAAAATCTTTGCTTGAATGTCCGATTCGCAGACAAACCAGCGAGGGAAGTACTGCAAAAGCTCGGGATCAATGGACGTCAGACGTGTGAATACACTCGAGTCCGCCTCCTGTGCAATGGCAGGCGTCATGCCACTTCCGAGCAAAACAAGAAGAGCGGCAGAGGCAGCGAAGAATCGGCGCATAATGTTCGTCATTGAGTTTTGCATCAGAAGTTGAGAATGGCTCGAAGAGAAGGCATAAACACAGCGTCGTTTTCCCATGCCCGAGGATCGCGGAAGACCGGCGAGAACATATTGACATCGACTCTGAAGCCTAGGCTCTGCGATGCCTGGATCTGCAACCAGACGTTACCGAGTACTGCTTCGTCGAAGTACTGCAAAGAAGCACCCATCGGTGTGCTCCAGCTGGTGTTCATAAACTCGATCTTTCCAGAGACTCCTCCGATGAACTTGCTGTCAAGCTTGGCGAAGGTTGAATCCTGTAGGCCGTTAGCATCGACGGTGTCAACGAAACGCCAGCGTTCCATACTATAACCAGTTCCACCAAGTCGGAAGCGGAACAGGTTACTCTCATCGACGCGAATGGCGAACGTGTACTGCGCGCTCGCGTGGAACCGCACAAGGTGATCAAGGGGACGTCCCCCAATACGTGCATCGAATCGCGCACGAGTTGTGCCATTGGCCTTAGTTGTGCTTTCGGCATCGTTGAAAACGTAGCTGCCCGAAAAATTGAACACACCTGATTCGGCAATGATCTTGATTGGTACTTCGAGTGCTGCGTTTACACCAAAGCCTGCGTTTGTCATTGTTCGCACGTTGCCAAATGAGCCGGCAAGGTCTGACCATCCAGATGTGGGAAGGATGATGCCGAGGCGTGCCTGGCTCCATACTGCATTGACAGACATCCGTTCACTCCAAAGCGTTGGGTAGTTGATGTCCTCTAGACCGTAGCGCAATTCGAAGCCGTACTGCGCAAGTCGGCTATTGTATGTTGTGACTTCAACTTCCTGCTCAGACTCAGTACCAGTGCTGTCCATGACCATCATCTTAATCGTCTTTGGTGTTGGGTCTGGACGGTAGCGACGGTATGAGATGAGGTCGGCAGCAGAGATCGTCAGTTCGTTCGGTCCAAAATAGCTGACAGGTATACCGTTTGTGATCTTGATATACTGCTGCACATCATCCTCAGAGATGCCAACGGCATTCCCGAACACCTGACGCACAAATCGAGTCTCGAGGTCGTCAATACCTTGAGCTTCAAGGGTGACGTTTAGCACGTTATTCTGAACGACCTGGTCCTTCAGAAATCCGTACATCTTGTCATCATATGCCTTTGCTGACGTTGGCGGCGGATCAAGACGCGTGAGTTCAAAGCGCGTGATGATATCACCAGGGTTCACCCCTCGAAGGTCGCGAATTGTATTGCCGGATGGCTTTACGCGCGTCTTCATCAAACCGATGACAACAAGATTCTCGCCCGACTCTCCACGCTGATACTTCGTCGTGACGATGTAGGCTCCCGTGAAAAGCTCGCTTTCATACTGACGCTGATCAAGGTAGAACTGAATCACATTCTGAACATCCTGATCAGCCAGATCGTTTGGTGCATATCCAGCACCTTCAAGTTGCTCCTGAATCTTTTCATAGATCTGTGAACGCTTGACAGCGCGCTTGATCTCGTCAACAAGATTCTGGTCCTTCTTGCCAAGCTTGTCCAATGCACCTGTCTTGTCGACAGGGGGCGGGTTGAGGTACCGCTGAACATCACCGAACAACTGACCATCCAAACGGAAGACAGAGATATCTCCGTAGCGGTAGTTGGAAAGTGACCGGAGGACGCTCTTGAACTTGCCGACGTATGCACCATCAGTCTGCGCATATAGCGGCTGTGTGATCAGTGCAGTGATCAGAACAAGTGCAAGGGTCCAGTGCCTACGGATATTCATGTGCCGTTCTCGCGTGACGTATGGTTATTAACGGAATTCGGGGATTGAAACGGTCTTCGTTTCAGAGATCGAGACACCACCGATACTGGCCGTGATCGATGCTTCGACATTGTCTCCCGGGAACTTCATGCGTGGCCCCTTGAGTGTCAGAATCAAACGATAACGTCCAGGACCTTCTTGTTCAATCGATTGAATCACCTGATACTTGCCGACGCTCGGCTTGTCAAGTTTTACATCAACCTTGATGTCCTTGTCCTGGGCAACAATATTCGGGCAGTCAACCTTTGGTGGCAGAACTTCAATTCCACTGACCACGAGGCGCATGTTCTTAGCATCCCAGTTCTCACTCGTATTTGCAAGGATGATCTCCGGCGAGGACTGCTTGGCTGTATTGACTGTTCGGTCGTAGAGTGCAACTTCTTCAGTGTACTGTGATCCAAGTGGCTTGTAACGCCATCTAACCTTGACATTGAGGCCAGAGAGGTTCTTGGGTACACATGGAATGGTGACTTGCAGTGGCGTTGTGCCGACGAAGTCCTGTTGCTCACCGTTGAGGTTGTACGAGAGCAGGAACTGGTTCGACTGGATCTCACCACCAGAAGAAGGTTCGATAGGCAGGCGCAGTGGCTTACCTGCATACACACGCTTGTCAAGAACAGCATCAATAGCGTTCTTGTTCTTCAAATCCGATGGGTACACCGTGATCACTGACTTTGGCTCAGCTTCTTCACAGGCATTCACGTTTGTAACCTTGAAGGTGTACGTCTTCGGAGCACCGCTGGTAGTCAAACCCTCGACGTAGATCTCAAACGGCTGATTGCGGGCTCCACCAGGGGCTGGCTTCGCATCTCCCATCGCTACTACACGAACACGCACATCGCTCGGCGTTACAGAGACCTGCGGAACATCACCACGGAAATTGTTAACTGTGAACGGGATGACGGCACGATTCAGACCCGAAAGTACCCTCTGTTCCTCGATCATGTCCGATACACATGGCTCGGCCCGCTCAATGTTCGGCTTCTTGACGAAAACCTCAAAGGCAAACGACGGGTTGTTTTGCTCCATCTGATTGGCGTCACCATGCAATAGCACGGTGATGTTTTTCAGAAGTTCAGCACGACGAATCTTTTCTGATTTCGAACGCAAGCCGAGATCTTCGTGGTTGAGCTTTTCGATGGCGGCATCAACCGCTCTGGAGTACTCTGCGTATTTGTATTCTGAGGACGCTCCAAACCTCTCACTGAGTCCCTGAACCTCAGCTCCAAGGGTAGCAAGAAGACGCTTCTCAACCTTTGAAAGCTGTTTGCGCGTCAGCTGAATCGTACCGATGGAGATCACATCTTCCGGATCGTCGCTCTGCTCTTTGCCAAGATTTGCGATACCGAGAATGTTGTTCGTTTTTGAGTTAAGACGAACACGGTACAGACCCTGACTCGTCTGCTTGAAGGTGTATTCAAACACCTTGATTCCATTTTCGAATGCTGTCTTATCGAGCAGCGTCAGATGCGGACTGAATCGGAACTTGGCCATTTCCGTACTTCCCTTGTAGTTCAGGGAATCCGGCATGATCGCCTTCAGAAACGAAAACCCGTCCCGGAACTCTGGAACGTCAGTGATCGTCTTCAGGCCGCCAAGTTTCTGAATGACCTCAGATGTCTTGTTCTTTAGCCAATTCGGATCGAGATCCATTGAAAGCCGCTCAACTTCGTTCGTCTCGTTCAGCGTGTCCAGAAGGCTGAGATTCGTCACGTTAAACAATCGAATGATTTCTTCAATCCGCTGCCTCTTTGCCTCTTCTTCTTCAGGGAGGTCGTCACCGAGAATATCCTTGATCTTTACCGTCGAAACACGGATTTGATAGGCACGCTCTTCCTTGGGGCGGTCGCGCTCGGACACACCCGACATCACAGACTTGTCAAGGAGGGTAATCTCATCCTGCGGCAACGCATTGACGCCGCTAGCCCCGAAACCGGTATTGAGCTGGGCCATGACGGCCTCAACGATCTCCTCGGCTTCTTTCTGCTTACGAATGAGGTGCTCTTCAGCCTCGTCGCGCTCCACAATGATGATCAGGAGCTCGAGGATGACCGCGAGGTACAACACGAAATAAACTTTTCCAGCTCCGCCTTTGGACATGGCGTTCCTCCAGATGTGATTCTAACAGGGTGCCAACCCCGTCCGTTTGGCCGTCGTGCAAACCTTTGACTAGACGCACGAAAGCCCCCCCGTATTTTCAGCCCGTCCTTACTTTCCTTCTGGCTCCTGCGAAACAACACCAACGTCGGACTTTGGTTGCGTCGAGGTTGACTTTACATCCTTTGCCTTCATCGAGCAGCATGAGCCACTCTTTTTGGCGCTCGACATAGAGCATCCTTCGGTCTTCTCAACTGAACACTCCTTGGACGATTTTGCTTCTACAGCGCACTTGTCCATCGAGACCTTCTTAACGTTGGAGGCCTTGACTGAGCAGCATGAGCCCGACTTTTCGCTCTTAGCGGATGCCTTTACGGCACAGGATTCGCCACCGGCAAAAGCGATGGATGCCGAGGCAACGAGTGCTGCCACTGACAGGGCGATCTGACGCATTTTCATGGAATACTCCGATTTATGTTCTCTGTTCGAACTGACTGGTCACAAGAAGCCCCAAAATAGGTTTTAGAGGCTATCATTCGCAAGAAAAACCGTGCCAAACATGCCCCCTTTCGAAAGGAAAAGGGGACGATCGACCGTCGATCGTCCCCTCTACTGGGAGTTTTGTTCGTCAAGTGGCCACCAAGCCCCTTACGAGCACCCGGTGGTGGTTCCGCAGTTTAGACACATCGTACAG
Source organism: uncultured Melioribacter sp. (assembly GCA_964393485.1). Classification (GTDB taxonomy): domain Bacteria; phylum Bacteroidota; class Ignavibacteria; order Kapaibacteriales; family Kapaibacteriaceae; genus UBA10438. The sequence continues at coordinate 18,136 of CAYMTW010000015.1, forward strand.
GCCCCATTGCGGACGACCTGAGTGGACTGACACTTGGAGCAAGCCTCGCCGGTGTAGCCCATGTTCTTCGGATCAAGAAGCTTGGCCTTGGCCCCATCCTGGTCTACCGAACCCGATACTGCCTCCATGACCTCGTTGTACGTTGGGGCAGGAGCAATGACGTCTGACGGTGATTGTGAGGGGGCTTCTGTGCTGGCGACCGGTGCTTCGAGGTTACCACCCTTGGCCTGAGCCGCGTCAACCTGCGGTACGTGCACAAAGTCGGTGCGTTGCAGATAGTCATACCCAAGCGTGCGGAAGATGTAGTCGAGGATTGATGTGGCGTTCTTGATAGCCTCATGACCCTCAACGAAACCTGCTGGCTCAAAGCGGGTGAACGTAAAGGTGTCCACCAGCTCATCCAGCGGCACCCCGTACTGAAGAGCCTTCGAGGTCAGAACTGCGAAGCAGTTGAGCAGACCCTTGAACGATGCACCTTCCTTGTACATATCGATGAAAATCTCGCCAAGCGAACCATCATCGAAATCACCGGTGCGGATATAGACCTTGTGTCCACCCACAGTGGCTTCGCGGACATATCCATGACGGCGCTTCGGCAGACGACGGCGTTCGGCACGCTGGTAAACACGCTCAACGATGACCTTCTGGATTGCCTTATGGTCAACGGTCTCATCCCAATCGTCTTGGTCGCCCAGAAGCACCATCTCATCAAAGTTGTCGTTGCTGGCGTTAAGGGGCTGAGAAAGCTTCGATCCATCACGATACAGAGCAATGGCCTTGAGCATCAGACGCCACGAAGCCAAATGCACATCGCCCACGTTATCAACCGATGCCTCTGCCGGCATATTGATCGTCTTGGAGATCGCACCGCTAATGAACGGCTGTGCGGCCGCCATCATGCGCACGTGGGCCATGTAATCGATGTAGCGCTCGCCACGCTTACCGCACTTGTTGGCGCAGTCAAAGATTGGAAGGTGCTCATCCTTGATATGTGGAGCCCCCTCGATCATCATCGTGCCACAGATGTAGTCGTTGACCTCGGCAACCTGCTCGGAGCTGAAACCCAGCTCGGTAAGCATGTCGAACTGCACATCATCTAGCTGCTGATGACTGAATCCGAGCTGTGCGCAAAGTTCTTCGCCTAGCGTGTACTTGTTGAAGACAAAGCGCACGTCAAACGTGCTATCGAGTTGGCGTTCCACGGCATCAATGGCTTCATCCGTGAAGTTCATCGCCTTGAGTGACTGTCGGTTGATATGGGGACAGCCGATCAGCGTGCCATGCCCCTTACAGTACTTCTCGATATCATCGATCTGTTGATCGGTGTATCCAAGGGCAGCAAGGGCCTTGTGCACAGACTGGTTGACGATCTTGAAGTAGCCGCCACCGGCAAGCTTCTTGTACTTCACGATCGCAAAATCAGGTTCGATGCCTGTGGTATCGCAGTCCATGACCAGGCCAATAGTACCCGTCGGGGCTATCACCGTAGCCTGGGCATTGCGGTAACCATGCTCTTCCCCAAGAGCAAGGGCATTATCCCATGCAGAGCGAGCCGCCACCATAAGGTCGGCTGGGCACAGTTCCTCGCTGATACCCATGGGCGTTATCGTTAGCCCTTCGAACTCGCTGTCTGCTGCGTTGTATGCTGCACGCCTGTGGTTCCGAATGACGCGAAGCATCGCGTCACGGTTGTTCTCGTACTTCGGGAAGGGGCCGACGTCGGCCGCCATTTCGGCACTTGCGGCGTAGGATTCACCAGTCATGATCGATGACAAGGCGCCACAAATCGCAAGAGCCTTCGGTGAATCGTACGGAATACCCATCATCATGAGCACCGTACCGAGATTGGCATAGCCCAGACCGAGCGTGCGGAAGTCGTAGCTCTTCTGTGCAACGTCTGCCGACGGGAATTGAGCCATCAACACCGAAATCTCGAGCACGGACGTCCAGAGACGAACAGCATGACGGTAGTCGTCGATCTTGATGGTCTGACTTGCTTCGTCGTAGAAGTGGGCCAGGTTCAACGATGCCAAGTTGCACGCTGTATCATCGAGGAACATGTATTCCGAGCATGGATTCGAGCCATTGATGCGACCGTCGTTCGGACAGGTGTGCCACTCGTTGATGGTCGTGTCAAACTGCAGTCCCGGATCAGCGCTCTTCCATGAGCTCATGTTGATCTTGTTCCACAAGTCACGTGCCCGCACGGTCGTGTGCTTGGTGCTGTCAGTGCGCCAGGTAAGATTCCAGGCACTGTCGGTGATGACGGCTTCCATGAAGTCGTTTGTCACGCGCACGGAGTTATTGGAGTTCTGACCCGAGACGGTGTTATAGGCTTCGCCTTCGTAGTGCGTATCAAACTGCGCAAAGTCGATGTTCGTAAAGCCCTGATCAATCAGCGCCAGCGTCCGCTTGATGATGTTGTACGGCACGCCGCGGTTGAGAGCCCGTTGGATGAGCACACGCAGACGCTCATTGGACTGTTCGTTGGTGCCACCCTGCTGGGCCGCATCACTGATGGCATGAAGGAACGTGGAGGCAATCTTCGATCCGGCTACAAGAGCGGCGACCTTCTCTTCTTCCTTGGCCTTCCACTCGATGAACTTTTCGATATCCGGGTGGTCAACGTTCACGATAACCATCTTGGCTGCACGACGCGTGGTACCACCACTCTTGATGGCTCCTGCCGCACGGTCGAAGATCTTCAAGAACGACATCAGTCCGCTGGAGACGCCCCCTCCGGAGAGGCGCTCGCTCTCGCCACGCAGATTGGAAAAGTTAGACCCCGTTCCAGATCCGTACTTGAAGATCCGCGCTTCACGCGTGGCAAGGTCAAAGATCCCGCCTTCGTTGACGAGGTCATCATTAACGGACTGGATGAAGCAAGCATGGGGCTGGGGGTGCGTGTAGGCATCCGCTGAACGCGTCAGCGTCTTTGTGTCGGGGTCAACATACAAGTGACCTTGCGCCGAACCAGTGATACCGTAAGCGAAGTTGAGTCCGGTGTTGAACCACTGTGGCGAGTTCGGGGCTGCCATCTGCTTGAGCAACATGAAAGCAATCTCGTCGTAGAACGCCTGAGCATCCTCGGCGGTGTCGAAGTAGCCGTACTTCTCACCCCACCAACGCCAGCAACCCGCCAGACGATGCACGACCTGACGGACCGATGTTTCGGCACCGGTCTTGTGGGTTCCGTCCTCATTGACGATCGGCGCACCGGTGTCATCAGTCAGCGGTACACCGGCCTTACGGAAATACTTCTGGGCGAGAATGTCGGTGGCAACTTGTGACCAGGCTTCCGGGACCTCGACATAGTCCATACGGAAGATCTCTTTACCACTTTGGTTTCGCAACACTGATTCTCTGATCGTGTAGCGAAACATGTCGTATGGACTGGTTCCTGTCGTCGAAAATCGGCGCGGAATCTTCATGCATTCTCTCCGTGATGCGGTTGGCTGTATCAGTAACGTTGTGCCGATACGCCACGGCGCATCATGACGTCAATTCACTAAACGTTCCTCGGCTGTAGTGGGTTCCTCCAAAATTGGAGGATGTCCCACCGGCGCGCTTGGTGGTGGCATGCACGCAGAGAACAGGATTGATTTGTTGAATTGATTTTCGGACAACGAGGCCGAAGATAGTGTGATGCCGAACGCATCGTCAATCGTCTAAAGTTCGTGTGGATAAAATTCCAGCGGTGTTTCTTGCACGATAAAGTTTTTCACCCTCTTGTAAGTTTCAGAGGGAGTTTTTTCGGGCAGTAACGCCGTAGTTTTCGTCGTGATTCAAGACATCCTTACAGTCCTTATCTCATGGGACATTCGGGCATTTTTGCTGATCAACCGCGACATCGGTAACGCCGCGTTTGATTTCGTGTTTCCGATACTTACAACAACAAAAAACTGGTTGCCGATTTATGTTTTCGGTGTGAGTCTTTTGTTGGTTCGTGGATATCGTACTCGAGTCCATGGGGGAATGCGTCTGGTGGCCTGTGCCACCTTGCTTATCCTGAATGTTGCCATCGCCGATCAGCTCAGTCACCGCATGATCAAAGAGGTGGTACAGCGTCCTCGACCCTATGTAGCTCTTGCTGAGACACGGCAATTGGTGGGTTCCGGTGGGGGCTCGTTTCCCAGCAACCATGCGATGAACAGCGCCATCATTGCCGTCATTCTTTCGACATTTTTTCCGCGACTGCGCGCATGGTGGTGGAGTTATGCGCTGCTGGTAGGTTTTTCGCGGATCTATTGCGGCGTGCACTACCCGAGCGATGTTCTGGGGGGATTTGTCATCGGCCTGTGCTGGGCCTCCCTGACGCTGTATCTTGTGCGGCGCGTATGGCCGCAACTCCCGATCGGGCCGCCCCCTCCAGGGTTGCCGGCAAATGCGTCTGCGTCCAGTCCCCGGCTATGAAAAGATTGGCGGCCACCGAACGCAGATCGGCTGTCTGCATCCGGCGCGCCTGATCCTGCGGCGTGATGCAGGGCGTAGCCTGCTTTTCCTTGATAACCACGCCATGCCGCAGCCGTGTGGGCTGGATGGCAGCACCAAACAACGTGCGCAGCTCAGCATCGCACCGAGCAATGATCTCCCCTGCCGGCGCTTCGACGAGGTCTGAAGCGGCACTGACGGTGAGAGCCACAAGACCCCTAGCCACTCGGTTCTTGTTAAACACCCACTGCACCGTAGTTCCCAGTGCAGCTGCAAAGTCACCCTTCATCCATTGGCGGTCGTACCAGAGATAGACGCTCACGATCGGGCTTGAGGAGGGGGCTGACGGCATACCCGTTTCGATGTCAGATTGCATCAACAGCCGCTGCAGAGCTCGCTGCGGTAGCGCTGCTACAACCACATCGGTCTTGATCTCCACGCCGTCGGAGAGCACCACCGATCGAATTCGTCCATCGGAGATGAGCAGCCTGTCTACTGATGTGCTCAATCGCAGGGTACCACCCCTGGCCTGCATCCACTGCGGCAGTGGTTCGATCAGGTCACTGAGTCCAGCGGTAGGGATCAACAGGGATGCATCGGCGCGAGAGCCAAGAAATGCCTGACGCATTACTGAAACAAGGAGTTCGGCTGATGCCACAGAGACAGGAGCATTGAGTGTTGCCAGGATAAGAGGCTCCCAGAACCTCCTGATAAGCTCGTCTGGCTGCCGCTCCCGGTGCAGAAGCTCGGCGCAGCTCAGGCCACGTCCGAGATCCCGTCGGGTTAGGATTGAAACGGACATCCGGAGTAGCGAAAGTCGTGAGGCCAAATGCAGCCGACGAAGCCCCATCACGCCTAGGACAAGTCCGAAGCGGCCCGGAAGCCGCGAGGCATCGAGCACGTCTTCAGGGCCATCCGGATCCACAAATGCTACCCCCAACGCCTGTTGCCATTCCAGCAGATGCCCTGTTCCAAGGTCGCTCAGCACGCGAAGGAACTCGTGGTAGCACCCCATCATGACGTGCTGGCCGTTGTCGATCACATCGCCCGTGGTGCGGTCGACAAACGAGCGTGCCCGCCCTCCCCAATAGGGGCGCTCCTCAATGAGCTCGACCTCCCAGCCGAGCCGGACAGCCTCCATCGCCGCAGCAATGCCTGCCCAGCCCCCTCCAATGACAAGTGCCTTCATCGAGTGCAAATTGCGGAAATGACACACGCCTCCATGGAAGATTTCGATCGGCTCGACCTTCGCGTCGGCACCATCGTGCGCGCAGAACCGTTCCCAGAGGCCCGCAAGCCGGCCTATAAACTCTGGATCGACCTCGGAGGGGGCGCCGTGCGCCGCTCAAGCGCCCAGATCACCGACCTCTACACACCTGAGTCCCTCATCGGACGTCAGGTGGTCTGCGTCTGCGGCTTCCCCGCTAAACAAATAGGCCCCTGGATGTCCGAAGTCCTGGTTACAGGCTTCCACCAACCCGACGGTAGCGTGGTGCTGTGTGTGCCGGACGCCCCGGTTGACAATGGGGCGCGGGTGAGATAGGATGGGTACGGGGTACGGGGTACGGGGTACGGGGTACGGGGTACGGGGTACGGGGTACGGGGCACGGGGTACGGGGTACGGGGTACAGGGTCCTCATCGTTATCCCGGCAATGTACGGTTGTAATGGGGTCCGGCTTTCGCGGTAATGACGGTCGACATCTGTGATCCGTAATCTGTCGTCGGTCATCTAATCGGATGGACCCCTGCTTTGGCAAGGGTCACAGCCGTACCCCGTACCCAGTACCCCGTACCCCGTACCTAGTACCCACGACCTGATTATCTTTGCAGCCCTGCGGAAGTGGCGAAATGGCAGACGCACCAGACTTAGGATCTGGCGGGGCAACCTGTGAGAGTTCGAGTCTCTCCTTCCGCACACAGAATATCACACGTTTTTCGGCCGTTTCCGGTCGTTTGGGAGCCCCTTTTTGGAACGCACGATCACCACTTTGCAAGGCTGTTCGCGAGAAGTTCGCATTTCACTGCAGCAATCCGAGCTGAAGCCGCATTATGAAGAAGCCTACGTCAAAGCACAGGCTGGCATTTCCCTACCCGGTTTCCGTAAGGGCAAGGTACCGATCGCGATGATCAAGCAGCGCTTTGGACGCGACATCGAAAACGAGGCTTTGGAGTCGATCGCCGATGCTGAGTTCCGCTCCTTCGCTCGCAGCGAGCAGCAACGTGTGGTTGGCAATCCTGCGCTGACTGATATTCAGAAATCGACCGATGGCGTAGCGTTCACAATTCGCTATGATATCATGCCAGACTTCGATCTTGGCTCCTACAGGGGGCTTTCCGTGAATCGGCCGATCAAAAACGTCGCCGAGGACGACGTTCAGCGCGAAGTAGATCGCATCTGCATGCGCGCAGCAACGTTTGAACCTGCCGAGCAGATCGATGGTACGCTGTTCATTGCTGGTTTGACCATGCACGAGCTTGATCGCGAGACATCCATGCCGATCATCGGTGCCGAAGGCAAAGAGTCGCGCGTGTTTCTTGAGGACGACTCAGTGGACATGCATCTTCGCTCCTCGCTGGCCAACTGTAAGGTGGGCGACACGTTCTCGTATGTCGGTGAAACCTCAGACGAGACCGCTCAGCCCCCTAGCTACCGCGTTACAGTGAATGACATTATGCGGGTGGTACCAGCCGAATTCACAAATGAATTCGTAGAAATGGTCACTTCCAATCAGATGCATTCAACAGAGGAGCTCCGTTCGGACATCGAACGTCAGCTTAGTGAGTACTTCGAAGAGGCCTCTCGCCGAGCCGTCGAGAACCAACTGATCGATCAACTCGTGCAAGCTCATGAGTTTGACCTACCGGAGCCCCTTGTGCACTCGGTTATTCATCGCCTCTTTGATGACTTCAAGAAGCGCAACGAGGGGGCGCCTGGGATAGAAACACTTACCGCACACAGCGTCGAACACGAACTTCGTCCGTCTGCAGAGCGCATCGTGCGTTGGGAATTAATCCGCGAGCGGATCGTCAATGCTGAGCAGATGACGCTTACGGATGAGGACCTGGATGAGGCGGGAAGCCGCTTCGGCATACCAGCCGACCAATTGCGGATGCTTCTGCGTCAGAATGAATCGGTCGAAGACCAGCTGCTTGCCGAAAAGGCCGTGAAAACGCTCATAGACTATGCGATCATTACCGACGTCAACGCCGACGATATCGAAGCCTAATTTTCGACTCCTCCAACTCCATTCGGTTGATTTCGAAGGATACCATCATGCAGAACCAGCTCGTCCCAATGGTCGTAGAGCAGACAAGCCGCGGAGAGCGTGCTTATGACATCTACTCGCGTCTTCTCAAGGAGCGTATCATCTTCATCGGCTCGCCGATCGATGATATCACAGCCAGCCTGACGATCGCCCAGCTGCTGTTCCTGCAGAGCGAAGATCCGACGAAGGACATTTCAATCTACATCAACTCGCCGGGTGGAAGCGTGTCTGCTGGTCTGGCGATCTACGACACAATGCAGTTCGTTAAGCCGGACATCTCGACCATCTGCGTTGGCATGGCGGCGTCGATGGCCCAGGTGTTACTCTGCGCCGGTGCGAAGGGCAAACGCTTTGCCCTGCCGCATTCGCGCATCATGATGCACCAGCCCCTTGGCGGGACGCAGGGTCAGGCAACAGATATTGAAATCTACACCAAGGAGATGCTGCGCATCCGTGATACGCTGTACGCCATCATCGGAACGCACTCGGGTAAGGACTACGAGACCATCAAGAAGGATGCCGATCGGGATTACTACATGTCGCCCGAAGAAGCCCTCAATTACGGTCTGATTGACAAGGTCCTGACGCGTACGGTATAATTGCTGGCATTCAGGGGGGATCATGAGCTCAGGCGCGACGACGGAGACACTACATTGTTCATTCTGTAATCGCAACGCGCATGAGGTGGCAAACCTCATCGCCGGCAAGGGCGTATACATCTGTGATGTCTGTGTTCAGAACTCTGTAGAGATCCTTAAGAAGAACGCCCCGGCTCCGAAACTCCGCACCGATGTCAAGTCGTTGCCGAAGCCATCACAGATCAAGCATCAACTTGACGTGCATGTGATCGGTCAGGATGAGGCCAAGGAGATCCTTTCAGTATCGGTGTACAACCACTACAAGCGCATCCAGTCGCAGCATCTTGTCAGTAGCTTCGACGAGGTGGAGATTGAGAAATCGAACATCCTGATGCTAGGTCCGACGGGTACGGGCAAGACCCTCCTGGCACAGACACTGGCACGAATCCTGGACGTTCCCTTCGCTATTGCCGATGCCACGACGCTCACCGAAGCAGGATACGTCGGCGACGATGTCGAGTCGATCATCGTCAACCTCCTTCAGAATGCAGACTACAACGTCGAACGCGCCGAGCGCGGCATCGTCTATGTGGATGAGATCGACAAGCTCACACGCAAGAGTGACAGTGCTTCGATCACGCGCGATGTCTCGGGCGAAGGTGTGCAGCAAGGTCTGCTGAAGATCCTTGAAGGCACGGTGGCTGGCATTCCGCCCAAGGGCGGACGCAAGCATCCGGAGCAGTCACTTGTCTACGTCAACACGAAAAATGTACTCTTCATCTGTGGTGGAGCCTTCGAGGGTCTGGAGAAGATCATCGCCAAGCGTATGAAACCCACAACAATGGGCTTCACGGCCGCGACGCCAACAACAGTTGAAGAATCGATGGAGCTTCTCATGCACGTCGAGCCGGAAGATCTAATGCGATTCGGCTTCATACCCGAGTTTATCGGTCGTCTGCCGGTGGTCACTGCTCTTCATCCGCTCACCGACGAAGCAATGCTGGATATTCTCACAGGACCGAAGAACGCCATCGTCAAGCAGTACCAGAAGCTGCTGCTGCTTGAGGGTGTCGAGCTTTCCTTTGAACAGGGGGCTCTAGAGGCCATTGTTGCAAAGGCTCAGAAGCGTCGCACTGGTGCACGGGCGCTGCGCGGTGTGATGGAAGAGGTCATGAACCCGATCATGTACATGATCCCTGACGTTGCAGGCATCCGCACGTGCGTGGTAACAACAGAGGTCGTCACGCGTGGGGCAAGCCCTGTGCTCGAGTTGTCCGACCATACCCAGGCCGAGCAGCCACGACCGACACGGCGACGTCGGGCCGCCGAAAACTGAGCTCAATTGCTACCCTACTGCGTCGCTCTTCGACTGAAGAATAAACCGACCACCACCGCTGCGGCCCAGACGCCATGAATGATGGCAAAGATGAAGGGGGCTAGCAGCACCGTCGATAGCACTCGACGTCCGTCTGGAGATTCTTCCGAAAGCACGTTCGGCATCAATGCCAGCAAGGCTGCGCAGCTACCTAGTCCAACGTAGCCATAGAGAACGGCAACGAGTGCTAGTGCATACGCTGCACTGACAAAGGCCATACCGGCAAGGGCAACCAACATCAATAGAGCGAGAACGGGTATGACCTGTCGCAGATGCAGCGAATGCGGATGCTTCTTCATGACGGCAGCCTTCCACCACCCGTAGCGCCAGCGCTGAGCGACCAGCCCAGACAACGTCGCGCGGGCCAGGAGCTGAAACTCCGGTGACGGAAGGGCCAGGATCATCGAACCCGAGAGCTTGGCACGGTAATCAAAGTCAAAGTCTTCATTGGTAAGCAGTCCTTCATCGTAGCCACCGATGCGCTCCCAAACGCTACGCTTATAGCATGACATAACGGCATGGGCAACCGGTACCGGACGCTCGATAGTGCGACGCGATGCCGTGCCCCCTGTTCCAAATACACTGGACTGCAACGTCGAAATAGCATAGGCAAGGGGGCTTTGCGCACCCGGTACAAAACGTACCCGCGGTCCGACAACGTCCGCAAGGCTAGCATCAAGCGCGGCAACGATCTCTGCAACGTAGTTCGGCGGAATCCGCGAGTGACCGTCAACACGCACGATGATGCGTCCTGATGCTTTCTCTACCGCCCTGTTCAGTGCCGATGGAATGACACGCCGCTCATTCGTGACGATCTGAAGCGCGAAACGATAGCGGGCCTCTGCCACAGCCGAATCTAGTATCTGACGCGTACCGTCATCCGAACAGCCATCGGCAACCACAACCTCCATCGAACCCGGATATGTCTGCGCGTTAATGTCCGCCAGCACCTGCTCAATGGTGCTGCGCTCATTGCGACATGGGATAATGACGGAAACGTCGATCGGCACGACGCAAGATACGGTCAGGTTTGGGGTTTGAGGTTTGGGGTTTGAGGTTAATCGTCATTCCCGCGAAGCGTCCATCTACGGCGCAGCCGTCCCCCTACGGCGCAGCCGTCCCTCTACGCCGAAGGCGTCCCTCAACGCGCCACCAACATGATCTGATTTGCCCGCTCATTGCCCATGCGAAGTTCGACCACGTATGAACCGCTCGGAAGGGGGCTTGCGGAGATCGGCACGGTGTACGGACCGGGGCTCTGGTACTCGCTAACAAGTGTGGTCACGTGCAGGCCGAGGTTATCGAAGAGGTTCACATGCACCATGCCGTCGGCGTGGAGGTCATAGGAAACAGAGGCATCACTGCGGACCGGGTTTGGAGCAACCGAAGCAAGGGTGAAGGCCTGCGTGGAGACTGAAGTCGTATCGTCCACAGATGTGGTTTGCCCCTTGATCACCTTCACGGTTTCGAAGTTGTCGAACAGGACCTGCTTGACGACGGACTTTTTAGCGCCAAACCATTGCTCGAGGATGCTCGCATAGACCTGACGGAAATCAAACTGGATGGGTAGGTTGCCATCCTTGAGGTTGGCAAGGTTTGGACTCGTTCCGGCGATGCCGTCCTGAGCGAGGCTGCCGAGCACGAACATCGGAGCAGACGTGCCGTGGTCGGTTCCATAGCTCTCGTTGGAATTGGCACGACGTCCGAACTCGGAGAACGTCATTGCCACGACGCGATCAGCAACGCCGAGCTTTTCGATATCGCGCTGGAACGTTGTCAGTGCGCCGGATACCATCTCCAGCAGATTTGCGTGCGTACCCATCGTCGGCTCCGTGGAATCAGTCTGGCCGGCATGTGTGTCAAAGCCCCCTAACTGCACAACGTACACGCGGGTCTTGAGTCCGCCGGCAATAAGACGCGCCACGATCTTGAGCTGGTCCGCCAGCTTGTTTCCTGTCGGATACGTCTCGATGTTCTTGGCTTTGTCGGCAGCGGCTTTGATCACCGTGCTGAACTGCATGGACTTTGACTGCACCTCGCGCACATACGTGACGTTGGCGGCGGCGAGCTTGGTTGAGGGGAGGTCCGAACCAGGCGTATCCGTTCCACTGACAAGGCGGTAGAACGTTTCGGGATCCTGCAGGGCAATGCCCATGGACTGGTGCTCAAGGCCCGTGAGCGTCAGGCCGACAACTGCCGCCATCTGGATCGCGATCGGATCTGGCGCGGAAGCATTCGGGAAGCCGTCCGGGTAGTTCGGATATTCAAGGTTCAGGTATCGTCCGAGCCATCCTGTGGTCTCATTTACATTCGATGCGCTGGCGCTCATCCAGATGTCGGTAGAGCGGAAGTGCGAAAGGTTCGGATTCGGATACGACACGCCCTGGATCACACCCAGCTTCTTTTCGCCCCAGAGCTGCTGAAACCCCGTCATATTGGGATGCAGGCCGGCATCAGCGGTGAGCTTGAGTGCTGACTTCTCAGGAATGGCAATGTTGGTGCGGAGCTTCTGATACGTGCTGTAATCATTCAGTGGAAGGACCGTATTGAGACCGTCATTACCGCCATTGAGCTGCACGAGCACAAGCACCCGGTCTGTCTCGGCTTCGACGTTGTACAGGTCATGCAGAACCGGCCCGTCGAATGCTTGAAGGGGCAGACCGTTGAACAGGATCGGCAGGGTAACGGCACCGGTTGCGCGCGCAATGAACGAGCGCCGAGAAAGCCCCTTGAAGGTTGTATCGTTGTTCATAGTTGCGTCTCCTTAGCCGAGTTGAAATTCCGCCATGCGGAAGAGATACTTGAACAGCCGATCAAGCGGTGTGCGAACGGCATTGAAGGCGGTGTTCTTCGTCGGGTCAGCGATGTGGGCGTTCCAGAGGGTAGCCCATTCGTAGTAGCGTCCACCGTTCATGAGGACCTCTTCGGCCAGCATCATCGTGGTGGCTTCTGAAAACGGAACGGCAAAAAAGATCTCGTTGAGCTGTGCGATGAGGTCAAGGGAGTCGCTGACGTTACTGAGCTGCTTTACGAAGGCGACCGTGTCGAGGATCGGCTTCTTACCGAGAGCAGCATTGTTGGTAAGCAGAGCATCGGTAAAGCCATTGCGGAGCGGAAGCGTCGCTGTTGTCAGCCACATACGGTAGAAGTCCGGCGACTGATAATATGCCTCCCAGCCGGCCACGCTCGCGGGTTCGTTCAGATCCATCTGCTGGGCTGCCAACGCCGTTGCAATGCCGCCATAAAACCTGCCCTCGAGCGTAGGATCAACGAGCATCTGCCAGCTCTTGTCTGCTCGCATTAGACCGATCACCAGATCGGCGGGTGAGCGCAGCTGACATCCGATCATGTTCTGATCGAAGAAATGCTGTGATGCAAGCAGTTGCTGCAGTACAGGCCCGACCACGAAGTTGGATGACCGAAGCTGAGCGGCAAGGGGCTTGATAATGTCGCGGCGGATCTCATCGTTAACGTCGCTGTTGACGAACCAGCGATAGAGCTTCATCACGATGTGCTCGGCAGTGGCATCCTGACCGAAGATCATGTCAAGTAGCTCGTCAACCTCGGCCATAGCCCCCTGAACAGTGTTCCGACCCTTGATAACGCGGTTGTCATAGCGTTGTGAGAACTGCTTGTCGCCGGTATCGTGCTGGGTGACCACAAAGACAGCGTTGGGATTGTCGGGGAAGACAGGAGCTGCCTTCGGCTGATTGTCACGCAGGTCCGCATCGTTTGCTGTCAGCACCAGATCCCGGACTCCAAAATCGCGCCATCCGGTAAGCACGCGTGCAGCGGCGCGCACATCCTGCTCGGTGTAGGTAGTGTAGTCGCCCTGGGAGATCTCCGGCCCTTTGCCGATCGTAAACAACTCCTGGAGCTCACGACCATAGTTTTCATTCGGGCTCCCCTTGGTGTTTACGTTGCCATTGAGATACCGAAGCATCGCCCCGTCAAAGGTTACACGCCGTGCCAGGGATTTGAAACTCCCGAATGCGTTTGCCCGGAGATAGGCAAGGAGCTCAAACGAAAGGATCGAATGCTGCACTGCACTCATCTCTGTCGCGAAGTGATTTGACCAGAAGAGGGTCAGCTTCTCGTGAATCGACACCGGAGTGGTGATCATCTGCTGTGACCACCACGTTTTGGTGATCCCGTTATAGAACCCGGGCCCCTTGCGGATATCATATGCCGTTGATGTGGATGAGTCGTTGGGATCAGCAAACACGGAGGTCGTCGTCCATACCTTTCCGGCATCCGGGATCCACTTGGACCCATCGGCTGTATTGACTGGTGGCTTCGGCGTTGACTGGGGCACAAACAGTGCCTTCAGTGTAGCATCAGGTCCTGCCTTGATGGCCGCATCAATCTCGGCCACTGATGCGCCAAAACTCGCCCGACGCAGCAGATGCGCCGCTTCGCGTCGGGTCCACGGACCAGTGTAAGGGGCTAATGAAGCCATCTGGCCTCCCTGAATGAAGATCACATGAAACGAACCGTACTGACGATAGAGGAAGAACCCAGGTTTAATCAGCTCGGTTACACCTAAAGATACTGCCCCTGAGAGCGTGCAGCACGTAGCAACAACGGACCAACCAAGGTTTCCCGCTCCACGAGGGTCTTTACGGTCGTCTCAGCCATACGTACGCGTCGAAGATCAACAAGCTGTAGCCGACGGGCCACCACGCTGCGCAGTAGACACACCTCGGCGTAACTGCCGATGAACGCGAGATATTCAAGGACGTTTGGACGGCGAACTTCAAACCCAAAACGCTGAAGAGTTGCATCCGACAGGAAGTACGTCGTTGCGCGGACCTTGAGTGTTGGCTGCAGACGCCCGCGCTTGGCGTCGGCAACAAGACCGGAAACTCCCATCACCAGGGATGACATTATTGACTGGGGCGACAATCTCTGGGCCTTCATGAGATCCCATGTGGTGCCGAGATGGAGCTCGACCCGGTTGCGTCCGAATGGCTGGATGAAAAACAGTGGAGCATAGTAGCGGTAAAAACCGATTCGTCGCAACAGCGGCGTAGAGAGCCATCGCAGGATGCGAAACGCCACGCTTACGAACGAGACCGCTGCGGCAATGCTCAGTGCTGTTCCGATCATGCGGGTAACTTCACAAGCACGGTGTTAACTGATCATGAAGTTTGTCTGGCGTTACAGCATAGCAAACCCGACACCCCTAGCTTTGCGGCATGTCGAAATCCACCGGAACGATCGTTCTCGAGAACACCTTCACCCCCTTCAACCTCGTCAATGCGATCATCATAGGCCTGCTGACAGCGGCGTATCTCTCGACGGATGACCAGCGTCTTGTATGGGATTCGCTGGGCGTAGTAACGGTGGTTATCGCTAATACGACTCTGGCCATCATCCAGGAAATGCGAGCTCACAAAGCACTCGAGCAGGCGTCTGTGCTTCGACCGCCAAAAGTTCGGCTTCGTCGTGACGATCGCGAGTTGGACTGCACTCCCAACGAACTCGTTCTCGGCGATAGGGTGGCAATCAGTCGTGGGGACATCATCCCTGCGGATGGCACGGTAGAGTCATCTCAGGGGGCTGAACTCGACACCTCACTGCTGACCGGTGAATCTGACCCGCAGCACATCACTATCAACGACACGGTGTATGCCGGTACATCCTGCGTTGCCGGTAGCCTGGTGATGCGCGTCGTTGCAACCGGCGTCCACACGCAAGCTGCCCATATCGAGGACCTGTCGCGCCGTGTTGATCTGCGTCCCTCGCCCCTTCAGCGTCGCGTTAACGCCCTCTTTACGTGGAGCTTCGTCGTCGCCATTTTCTTGGCCACGGCAGACCTTGCTCTCGAGGGCAGTGGAGCATTGACGAACGTAGACTCTATTCGACGCGTTGCCACACTCGTTCTGGGGATGATCCCCGAAGGACTCGTTTTCTTCTCTACCATCACGTTCGTGACGGGTATCATCCGCATCGCCCGGAGGGGCGTTGCGGTGCAGAAGCTCGCATCACTGGAAGGTCTTGCAAGTGCTTCAGTGGTGTGCTTTGACAAGACGGGAACGCTGACTACTAATGAGCTGGAGATCTCTGGCATACTCCCGCTAGCGGACAGACCCGCCGATGAGTGTCAGCATCTGCTCAGTTCGATCGCCCATGCGATCGCCGATGAAGGCCAAATGGCCGATGCATTCCGCGCTGCCGCCAAACCCGACGCCACATTCGTAACCGCCGAGGTGATCCCCTTCTCCTCGTCCCGCAAATACAGTGCGCTCAAGACAGCTGAAGGGGGCTGGTGGACCATTGGCGCTCTCGAGGTGGTGCTATCGCCGGAGCATTCATCGTGGAGCGGCATTCAGGAATCCATCGTCGCGGCAGGTCTTGCCAACCTTCGCTTGGTTGTTGTGGCCTCCAGTGATTCTAATCAGCCGATCGGCTCTCATGTTCTCCCAGTGTTCATCGTCGCACTATTCGATCGCATCCGACCCGATGCTTCGGAAACGCTGTCGATGTTTGCTGATATGGGTATGAAGCGAGTGATCCTCTCGGGTGATGCCGAGCCCCCAGTTCGGCAGACCCTGTCACAGTTGGATCTGCAGTACAGCAACGACATTGACGTGCGGGCGCGATGTTCGCCCCTTGACAAGCAGGAGATCATCAGGGGGCTTGCCGCAACCTCCACTGTGGTGATGATCGGCGATGGCATCAATGATCTGCCGGCCATCAAGGAGGCCGATGTCGGCATTGCTATGCCGGGGAGCTCGCCGGCCACGAAGCTGGCTGCGGACATCGTGCTTGAAAAGGCATCGTTTGCCGACTTCCCGGCGATGATCACCGAAGGACGTCGCTCGATCCGAATCGTCATGGCCGTTGCCGTGCTGTTCATGAGTAAGAATCTCGTCCTGATTGCACTAACTACGCTGACGGCGACCGCCGCGGCCCCCTATCATCTGAGTCCACGCCGTGGTGCTCTGCTGAGTCTTGTGGGTGTTGCTATCCCGTCACTCGTCCTAGCAACGCGCTCTTCGATGACCTCCGCCACAACGAGATTCTTTGGCGAACTCGTCGGGAAGTTTCTGTTCACGGCCGCAGGGATGATCGTTTCCTACATGCTGGTGCACATGCTGTTTGCTGGACACTCCCACATTGCTTCGCTGTTGGTGATGACGCTTGTGGCTTCGCTGCTTGGACGCTTTGTCGTCATTGACCATATGGACCGGCAGGAGCGCGCACGTCTGGCGATGATCTCGGCTATTGCCCTGATGATGGTTGCCCTGCTGACGATGATGCCAACGACCATGCCGCTCGTGAGCATCATTCAGATCTACTACGAGATCGGTGGCGTCGGCTGGGAGGTCTTGCCGGCTCTTGTTGCCTCGGCAGCTATTGGACTTCTCAGCGCGTTGCCGTGGGTATTTTTGCGTCGTGAGCAACCCCGAGCAGCACGGTAACATCATTCGACAGCAGCTATTGATTGTAGCTGTTGCTTTCATCTTCTTCGTGCCCTTTCTGGGGTCGGTGCGCCTGTTCGACTGGGACGAGATCAACTTTGCCGAGTGCGCCCGCGAGATGATCGTCACCGGTGACTATCTGCACATGCAGATAGACTACCGTCCATTCACCGAAAAGCCCCCGCTCTTTGTGTGGTGTCAGGCCGCATCGATGCACCTCTTCGGCATCAACGAGTTTGCCGCACGGCTACCGAACGCCATCGTTGGTATCATCACGCTGCTGGTGCTGCATCACATCGGACGCCGCATACATGGCAACGACTTCGGGCTGCTCTGGCCGATGATCTACTTGGGCACGCTGCTTCCCCATTTCTACGCACGCTCCGGGATCATTGATCCGCTTTTCAACCTCTTCATCTTCCTCTCCGTTTGGCAGATCATCCGCGCAGAGCTGGATGGAAGGGGGCGCCCCTTTAAGGCAGGACTCTTCGCCAGCCTGGCCGTGATGACAAAGGGTCCGGTTGGCCTTGGCCTGGTTGTCCTGACAACGCTGGTGTTGTGGGCCCGGCAGCGGCGCAGCGTGCAGGCTCCATTTCCGGCGCGGAACCTTCTCGTGATCATTCTCGTAGCCATGTCACTTCCGACACTTTGGCTTGGTATTGATGCAGTACAGAACGGTCCGAAGTTCCTCGTCGAAAACCTTGAATATCAGTGGCGCCTTCTCACCACCGGCGAGGCCGGACATGCCCAGCCGTGGTACTATCACTGCATCATTCTGCTCATCGGATGCTACCCGGCTTCGCTTTTCTTTTTCAGGGGGCTCTCCCCATCGGTTGATGAAAATGACACGCACCGAACGATGCGACGCTGGATGACGGTGCTGTTCTTTGTGGTACTGGTGGTATTCTCGGCGGTAACCACCAAGATCGTGCACTACAGCTCGATGGCCTACATCCCGCTGACATATCTGGCGGCGACGCAGATCCAGGCAATGATTCGCGGTTCTCGTGTGTGGGGACGCGGTCTGAAGGCCTCGGTGATGATCATCGGTCTTGTGCTGACTTCGGTAGCTGTGCTCATTCCGTGGGCCTTCATGAACAGCGAGTGGATGTTATCACTGCCATCATTCCGCGATGCATTTCTGCGTCAGGCCATGTCTCGCAAGGTCGAGTGGATCGGCATAGAGCCCCTTGTCGGACTGATCTTGTTCATCGGCATCATCGGTTCGCTCATCGCATCACGGCGGTCCGTGCAGTCGGCTATGACCGTTCTCTTCGGCAGCGTAGCCGTGTTCATCGCCGTGTTTCTTCCGCTGGTTGCACCACGCATTGAAGCGTATTCGCAGGGGGCTGCGCTCGACTACTACGCGTCATTGCGTGGCATGGACGTCTACACCAAGCCCCTTACCATGAAGAGCTATGCTCACCTCTTTTACACACAGAAACCATATCACCTGAGTTCGGCAGCCAAAGGCATTTCGGTGGATGTATGGGAGCCATGGCTGATCAGTGGTGATATCGACCGTCCGGCAACGTTTGTCTGTCGCGTGAATGATGCTGCAAACTGGTCAGGTGTGCTCACACTGCGCGAGAAGTACCGCGACGGGGGCTTTATCATCTACGAGCGCGTCACTTCTTCGCGGCGTCCGCAATCCCGTACCCCGTGAGCTCGATGGTATCGTAATCGGCTAGGGTGGTTGTGATCTTCATCTGCACATTGAACACGCCCGCCTTCACCGGCGTAAACTCGACTTCGATCGGCACCGGCACGTTCTTCTGAGCAACCACACTAGCTGGACCGATCACGGTCAGTCCAGACGTTATCGGCTGCAGCGTGAGTGTAACCGGCTCATCTACAAACGATGTCAGCGATATCTTCGAGCGAGTGGGTTCACCAACGAGTCCCTGGTTAAATCCTAGGAAGCTCGATGAAAGTTGCAGGGGGCGCTGCACTTCTGCGCGGAGTTTCACCACATGTGCACCGGCAGAGTCGTTGCTATACACCGTCACATACTTGTCAATCACGCCGCTTCCAGCCGGAAGCGTGAGCGTGATATTCATTCCTGTTTCCTCTCCCGGCATGAGCGTGTCACGTTCAAGGGGCGCTGTTGTGCAGCCGCATTGCGGTCGAACTGATGTGATGACAAGTGTCTTGTCACCAACGTTCTTGATCGGCACACGATACTGAACCGTTTGCTGCTTCGTCAGCGAACCTCGTGGGGTCACCATACCCCAATCAACAACCGATTGCATCAGCAAACGCGGTTGCGCGACGCCGATCAACGAACTGATCATGACAAGAAACAGGCAGGTGAGTATGCGACGGTTGACCATAGTCGATCCTATGACGTAGATTTCGGATTCATGAAGATTACTCAGCTCACAATACTCGCTCTAACATCCGCACTCGCCGTGGTGATTTCGCTGTCTTCACGCAGCAGTAGCGTTGCTTTCGATGATGATCGTTCTCCAAAGACCGGCGCTGAGGCACATCCGCTAGCACGTGCGGCACGAGTGGCTGTTGATCGTGGGGTCGACAAGGAATACATCCAACAGCTCCTGCAGGATTCCATGACGTCGTTCGATGAGAAATACGTTCGCACAAACGTCACAAACTTCGCTACCAAGCCGGATTACTCCCACAACTGGAATAGTGAAGCCGTATCTAGCGTACGAGATTTTCTCTCTAAGCACGATAAGGTGCTGCATCGCGCCGATTCGATTCACGGGGTGCCCCCTTCCATCATCGCGGCCCTGCTCTGGGTGGAGACGAAGCACGGACGTGTGACAGGCAAGCATCACGTGCCGAGCGTTTACCTTTCGGTGCTGCTAAGCAACGAGCCCGCGTTCATCGAGTCCAACACCGCCCTTGTCATGAAAGCCAAGTCCATTGACTCGGCCAAGATCGACAGCGTGCGAGAATCTGTCACCAAGCGCGCCGATCGCAAGGTCAACTGGGCCGCGCAGCAGCTCCAGGCACTGCATACCATTCAGGTGCGCAAGACCATGAACACGCTCACACTGCGGGGCTCCTGGGCCGGCGCCTTCGGATGGTCGCAGTTCCTGCCGTCGTCCTATGTGTCCTCCGCTGCCGACGGCAACGGCGACGGCTTCATCGACCTCTACCAGCTCGACGATGCCGTCTTCAGTGTGGCCAACTACCTCCACCGCGCCGGCTGGGGTAAAACCCCGGAGCAACAGCGCAAGGCAATCCATCATTACAACAACAGTGATGACTACGTCAATGCTGTCATGAAGCTGGCGGGACTTGCTAGCGAGTAGGTTTCGGGTTTTGGGTTCTGGGTTTTAGGTTAAGCACAGATAATGGCTCTGTATTGGGATGGTTGGATAGTCACTGCTGACACCGAGTGCGGACCACCGAAAGCACAAGCCATACTTCCAGACCAAAACCCAACACCCAACACCCAAAACCCAGAACCTAGCGAAGCTTGGCCAGCTCCTCCGCCTGACCCAGGAAGCTATCGATGAACGACAGGCCGTTATGCCAGAAGGTTGGGCTTGTGATATCGAGGCCGAAGGGGGCGAGCAGTTCTTCCGGACGCTTGGAGCCCCCTGACGAGAGAAGCTCGATATACTTATCCGGGAAGCTCTCCGGGCTCTGCAGATAGATCTGATACAGCGCAAGCACCAACAGTTCACCGAAGGCGTAGGCGTACACATAGCCCGGCGTGTGAATGAAGTGCGAGATATACGACCACCACACTTCGTATCCATCGGAGAGTTCGACGGAATCGCCGAACTGACTCTTCTGCGTCGTCATCCAGATCTCGTTGATCTGATCAAGCGAGAGTTCGCCCTGTGTGCGGCGGGCTGTGTGGACGGCTTCTTCAAAGCGGTTCAGGGCAACCTGACGGAATACGGTGGCGATCATACCGTCGAGCTTGGACATCAGCAGCGCGAGCTTGG
>CAYMTW010000016.1:0-2670 GCA_964393485.1 uncultured Melioribacter sp.
GTACCTCCGTACCTCCGTACCTCCGTACCTCCGTACCTCCGTACCTCCGTACCTCCGTACCTCCGTACCTCCGTACCTCCGTACCTCCGTACCTCCGTACCTCCGTACCTCCGTACCTCCGTACCTCCGTAATTATCCTCACACGTGTCCATCCGGTTGGCTCACACTCTCCAGATGTGTAAACACTTCGGTGTTGTGGTCGATTGCCGCGCGAATGAGTTCTTCGCATGATGTTGCGAGTGAATGTGCCTCGTGCATCGTCATCTCGTCGGGTAAGATGAGATGATAATCCACATGGACCATGTTTCCTGATGAGCGCAGGCGTAGGCGGTGATAGCTACAGTTGTGGTCGAAGCAGAAGTCGGTCAGAACAAGCTGAACGCGTTGCAAAAGTTCGGGGTCGGAGGTGTCCATGAGCCCCTTGACGGAGATCGACATCAGCTTGCCGCCCTCATAGATGATGTTTGCTCCGAAGAGGATGGCAATGGCTGGATCGAGCCAGAGCATTCCGGTTAGCTGAGCAATGAACAATCCCGCTACTGCACCGGCACTGGTCCAGACATCCGTCATCACGTGACGTCCATTTGCTTCGACAACGAGAACTTTGTTCTTTTTGCCCGTAGAGATCAGGTACCAGCCAAGTGCGAGATTAACAAGCGCAGCGCCGGCCGTGATACTCATGCCGATGTCCAGCTTCTGCAGGGACACACCAGCCATCAGCTTTTCGGTAGCGCTCACAATGATGACAATGGCGGCAATGCATATCAGGCCCCCTTCAACTCCGGCCGACATAAAGCTGACCTTGTCATGTCCGTAGGGATGATCCTCGTCAGGGGGCTTAGCACCAACCCGCAGGGCATACCATGCGAACCACACCGCAACAACATGGACCACGCTTTCGGCGGCATCGGAGAAGATCACCGATGAGCCCGTCATGACATAGGCGATCCACTTGGCAACGAGCATAACCAGCCCCGTTGCCAGAGACAGGTTCATCGCCCGCCTATTGATGTCCTGCGTCGTCACGCCAGATCGCTTTTAGGAATTGAGCGTCTTGAGAAACTCATCATTCGAGCGTGTTGCTCGCATCCGCTCAAGCAGCGTTTCCATGGCCTCAAGCGGCGGATCATCTCCAAGCACCTTGCGCAGCAACCACACCTTGGCCAGCACATCTGGCTCAAGCAGAAGTTCCTCGCGCCGTGTACCCGAACGATTGACGTCGATGGCAGGGAAGATGCGCCGCTCAGCGATCTTGCGCTCGAGCACCAGTTCCATGTTACCTGTGCCCTTGAACTCTTCGAAGATGACCTCATCCATGCGAGAGTTCGTCTCCACCAGCGCCGTAGCGATGATGGTCAGCGAGCCCCCTTCCTCCACGTTACGAGCAGCGCCGAAGAACCGCTTCGGACGTTGCATGGCATTGGCATCAACACCACCGGAGAGGAGCTTGCCTGACTGAGGAACAACAGTGTTGTGGGCGCGCGCCAGACGCGTGATCGAGTCAAGCAGGATCACAACATCTTGCTTTGCCTCTACGAGGCGCTTCGCCTTTTCGATCACCATTTCACTAACGGCCACGTGACGATCAGCCGGCTCATCAAAGGTGGAAGCGATCACTTCAGCGTTCACCGAACGGATCATATCGGTCACTTCCTCCGGACGTTCATCGATAAGCAGAACGATGAGCTTTACCTCGGGATGATTGCGCGAGATGGCATTGGCAAGCTTCTGCAGAAGGATCGTCTTACCAGCCTTCGGTGGAGAGACGATCAGACCACGCTGCCCTTTACCGATAGGGGAGACGAGATCTATGATTCGTGTGCCATACTCCTGCTGCATTGTTTCAAGGCGCAGGCGCTCCTTCGGGTAGTATGGTGTGAGATTCTCAAACAGTGGACGCGGACGGTTCTCGACGAATGGAATGTAGTTGATCGCGTCAACCTTGATCATGCTGAAGAATCGCTCGCCCTGACGTGGTGCGCGGATGTATCCCTTGAGCGTGTCACCAGTGCGAAGACCATAGCGCTTTACTTGGGAAGGGGCGATATAGACGTCATCCGGAGATGGTAGGTAGTTGAAGTCAGCCGAGCGCAGAAATCCATATCCATCTGGCAGAAGTTCGACCACGCCTGTGGTGAGGCTCACGCCCTCGCGCTGGTAATCGCGCATTTGTCGCGCATTCTCAGCTTCAACAATGCGATTGATCAGGTCCTGCTTCTTGAGATCCGCAAAGTCCTCGATATCGAGCGATTGTGCGAGCTCGATGAGTTCGACCATCTTCTTGAGCTTTAGCTCGTTGACGTCGATAACGGGACCTGCCAGCATGAGCTCGCGCTCCTCGCGTTCGATCTCCGCCTCAAAAGCACGGTCACGGAAATTCTCGCGCCGGTCGCGTCCGCGGCCCCTGCGTCTATTTCGTCCGCCACGGTCACCGTAACGGTCGCCCCCTCGAAAATCTCGAGGCTCACGATCTCCGACAGGACGAGTGTCACGTCGGTCACCCTGACGGACGTCACGGCGGTCATCGCCACCACGGCGGTCATCACCACGGCGGTCATCGCCGCCACGGCGCTCATCGCCACCACGGCGGTCATCGCCACCACGGCGGTCATCGCCGCCACGGCGCTCATCGCCACCACGGCGGTCATCGCCACCACGGCGGTCATCGCC
>CAYMTW010000016.1:2770-38904 GCA_964393485.1 uncultured Melioribacter sp.
CTCACGGCGGGTGTAGCTCAGTTGGTAGAGCCCCAGATTGTGACTCTGGTTGTCGCGGGTTCAAGCCCCGTCACTCGCCCTCAGATTTTACGAAAACGCCGCGGCACACGATGCCGTGGCGTTTGTCGTTTCTGACGGTGGTAAATTCGTCGCACTCGCGCATGGTAAACTTCGTCCTGCATACACACCTTCCTTACGTGCTGCATCACGGAGCATGGCCACACGGCAGTGACTGGCTGTGTGAAGCGGCGGCGGAGTGCTATCTGCCTCTGATCGGCATGTGCGATCGTCTGCTGGAGGATGGAATCCGTCCGGGAATAACGTTTGACATTTCACCGATCTTGTGCGAGCAGCTAGCCCACAAGAACTTCCAAGACCTCTTTGAGCGATACTGTCGCGAGCATGCAGAGCTTGCCTCGGCAGATGCCGGCATCTTTGTTGAACAGGGGGCTGAGCCAGAGCGTTTAGCGATGGCAGCCACCTGGAAGCACTGGTACACGGACACGGCCGAGCGATTTGTCGAGGTGTATGACCGCGACATCATCGGACAGTTCCGACGCCTACAAGATGCGGGAGCGATCGAGGTCATGACCTGCGGAGCAACGCACGGGTATTTTCCTCTGCTTGCCGAGGATGCCAGTATTGAGCGTCAGGTTGAGATTGCGGTCCGTGCACACCACCGTCATTTTGATCGAAATCCGCGCGGAATCTGGCTTCCGGAATGTGCCTATCGTCCAGAGTACCCATGGCGCACATTTATGCCCGTGTTCGCGTATTCACGGCTTCAGCACCGACAGGGAGTTGAGAGTATCCTACAGCGCTACGGACTCGAGTACTTTGTTACCGATGAAGGTGCTCTCAAGAACTCCAGACCCCTTGGATTTATCGATGAAAACGGTGGGCGTACTCCATTCGACTCAACCTATGGACAGGTGCACCGCCGTCTTGAAGAACGTTCTTCGATGGATGTCTTCCGAATCGGTTCGGTCTCTTCGTCGGACTCCGTTGCCGTCTTCACGCGTCACACACAGACGGCCCTACAAGTTTGGAGCGGCACAACAGGATATCCCGGCGATCCGGATTATCTGGACTTTCACAAAAAGTTTAACAATTCGGCCTTGCGATACTGGAGAGTGACGGACAACAAGGCCGATATGGCCTACAAGCAGCCCTACGTTCCGCAGTGGGCCGTCGACCGAGCGCGATCTCATGGTCGGCACTATGCCGAGCTTATTGAACGCACGGTAGCAGAGCGTCGTGCTCAGACGGAGGGTCCAGTCGTACTGACCCTTCCGTTTGATACCGAACTCTTCGGTCATTGGTGGTTCGAGGGGCCAACGTTCCTCGAAGAGGTCCTTCGGGGCGTGCATGCCTCGCCCCTTGTCCACAGCACGACCTTGGCGGAGAGCTACGATGTAGTTCAGCCGGGCTGTTTGATCTCGCTTGCTGAGTCATCATGGGGACGCGATGGTGATCACAGCGTCTGGATGAACGAGCAGACCCAGTGGACCTGGGAGCGGGAGTACCAACTAGAGTATCAGGTAAAAGCACTGTTTGAGAAGCACCCGCGTCAGAGCTGGACTCCTCAGATGACGGTACTAGCACGCACGATCATCCGTCAGGTGCTGCTGGCCCAAGCCTCCGACTGGCAGTTCTTGATCTCGACGCACTCTGCCAAGGACTATGCCGAGATGCGTATCCATAACCACCTAGAGGATGCCCGCCGGTGCTGCGACCTCTTTGAACGCCTTGCGGTGACAGGACACGTCACCGCTGAATCGCAGGCCTATCTCGAGGAACTTGACGCACGAGATGACATCTTCGAAGCCGAGATTGATCTCTATCTTGCAGACCATGCATCGTAGAACTTCCGTCCTGCGTGCCATTGCACGCCAAATGCGACTCTACCAGTGGGTGAAAAATCTTCTCCTGCTCGTTCCGCTTCTGCTTGCCCACCGCACAGAGGATGCCACGGCTCTTGTGACATGTCTCTGGGGAATGTTGGCATTTTCACTCGTTGCTTCCAGTGTGTATGTGATCAACGATATCGCAGATCTTGAGCACGATCGTAAGCACCCACGTAAGCGATTCCGTCCGCTGGCCAATGGTGACCTCTCCGTTGCAACAGCGCGCAGTATCGTTGCCCTATGCGTCGTGCTTGCCAGCTTCATCAGTATGGTGCTCATGCCGCTGCCCTTCACGCTCTGGCTTCTCACGTATGCGGCCGTCACGTCTGCCTACTCGTTCGTCCTGAAACGCGTTGTCCTGGTGGATGTCATTGCTCTTGCCGGACTCTACGCCTTGCGTGTTGCTGCCGGCGGTGCTGCAGCTCAGGTCGAGGTCTCGCCATGGTTGCTTGGCTTCTCCCTGTTTCTGTTCATGAGTCTGGCCTTTCTGAAGCGCTATGCTGAGTTGCGCGATACCATCGAACGCGAAGGGACACATGTTTCCGGTCGCGGGTATCACGTCGGTGATGCCAGCTTCGTCATGGTTGCCGGTACAGCCCTGGGTTTTGTGGCCGTGATGGTATTCACGATGTACGTCAACGGGCCTCAGGTACAGGCGCTCTATCGTCATCCGTATCGTCTGTGGCTTATCGCCCCGTGCCTTGTGTACTGGGTTAGTCACCTCTGGCTCACAGCTCAACGAGGGGGCATGCACGATGATCCGATCGTTTTCGCGGCACGTGATAAACACTCATGGGCCGTGGGTGCGGCTATCGCTGCTATTGCAGTGGCCGCAACCTGATCAGGGCTCCACACTCCGATATGCAGCAGATTCCAAGCTCCTGGGGCCGTTATCCTGAAACGAAGGCCGCGCGTGTCATCGACCCTGCGTGGACATCGGATGTGCCAGGCACCACTGGGCACATGCCGAAACTGGCGTATGGTCTCGGGCGGTCCTACGGCGACGTCTGCCTTAACGATGGTGGAACGGTTGTGCGCATGCACCGCTGCGATCGTATCCTTCACTTCGACCCTGAAACCGGGATTGTGCGGGCTGAAGCCGGACTTTCCATTGCGGACCTCCTCCGGATCTGCGTTCCTCGAGGCTGGTTTATACCAGTCACCCCGGGAACACGCTACGTCACGCTCGGCGGCGCGGTGGCCAACGATGTGCATGGCAAGAACCACCACCGTGTGGGCACCATAGGGCGTCATGTGCGTTCACTTGGACTGGTGCGCAGTGATGGTGCTTTTCTACGGTGTTCACCCTCAGAGAATAGTGAACTCTTCGCTGCCACTATCGCTGGCATGGGGCTTACGGGTTTCATCATCTGGATCGAACTGTCATTGTTGCCGATCGCCTCACGGCAGATCGTACAGGAGAGTATCAAGGCCCGCTCACTCAGTGAGCTGATCCACCTTACTGACGAATCAGATGCTGATTGGGACTACACCGTCAGCTGGATCGATGTGATGTCGCGTGGGGCCTCGCTCGGCAGGGGGCTTGTGTTGCGTGGAAGATTTCGTGACCAGCCTGATGGTTCGCTCGGTAAGGACTGGAAAGGACCCCTTCTCACAGTGCCATTCGAAGCACCATCATGGCTGCTGAGCGGTCCGACGATCTCACTATTCAATACCGTGTGGTATCATCGTCAGATCGGGCGCCAGAGCAGAGCAACGCTCGACGTGGAACCGTTTTTCTATCCACTGGATGGTGTAGGTCAGTGGAACCTGCTCTATGGCAAGCGGGGAATGTTGCAGTATCAGTGTGTTGTGCCGGTCGATGATGGTGAGCACATCATGCAGAGCATTCTCGGACACATGCAACGTGGAGGTGTTTCCTCATTCCTTGCCGTCCTCAAGAAGTTCGGTCCGCTTGAATCACCTGGGATCATGTCCTTTCCACGTCCGGGCCTTACGTTGACTCTTGATATGCCCATCAGTGGACGACCTATGTTCGATGCCCTGGATCGCTGCGATGAGCTTGTGCATTCGGTTGGTGGCAGAGTCTATGCAGCGAAGGATGCCCGCGTCAGGGGCGAAATGTTTCGCGCTATGTACAGCAAAGAGATCGACCGATTCCTGCCGTGGATTGATAACGGCATGTCAAGCAGTTTCTGGCGCAGAGTAATGAACCAGACCACGGAGCACAAATGAGTACCTCATCGATCGTTATCATCGGAGCAACCTCGGGTATCGCCCAGGGTGTGGCTCGACTCTACGCAGCGCGTGGATGGAAGATCTTCCTTGTTGCCCGCAATGCCGGCGCTCTCGAGGCCATGGCTTCCGATCTTGCAGCGAGGGGAGCTTCGCAGACAGCGTCGATGGTTGCTGATCTGCGCGATGTGGCACGCCATGACGAGATCGTGCAGGGGGCAAAGCAGTTCTGCGGTTCCATCGGCGTGGTTTTGATCGCCCATGGCATCCTGCGCAATCAGGAGGAGATCGACAACGACCCTGATCAAATGCTCGACGTCTTTAACGTCAATGCAACCTCGTCCATCTCTCTTCTACAGCGCTTTGGCATCGCCCTCGAAGGTCAGCGCTCAGGTACTCTGGCAATCATCAGTTCTGTAGCGGGGGATCGCGGACGACGTTCGCTTTACACGTACGGGGCAACCAAGGCCGCTGTGTCCCATTTTGTTGCCGGTATGCGCGGACGCTATCAGCCCCTTGGGATAAATGTGCTGGACATCAAGCCCGGACCCGTCGATACGCCAATGATGGCCGGTCGTACACAGGCGCTTGTTGCCAGCGTAGACGTCGTGTCCCGTGACATCGTGCGGGCAATCGACAAACGCAAAGGAATGCTCTATACGCCATGGTTCTGGCGCATCATCATGCGCATCGTGCGCATGATCCCCGAGCCGATTTTCCTGAAGATCAAGTTCTAGAGGCCTGCCCCGAAGGGCAGACCAGTTAGGACGGACTCAGCGCTAGGTCTCCGCCAGGGGCATCATCAACGTCGGTCTTTGGGGTAGGCTGCGGCGTTGCCTTTATACGCTCGCGGAATGCTTCCACGTCTTTGATGATGGGGCGAAGCTGCTCCCCCTTGATCAGCAAGTCAAGCTCTTCAGCATCCAGCGTCTCACGCTCGATGAGCGCCTTGGAGCATCGATGCAGAAGGTCCAAATTGTCGCGCATCAGTGTTTCGGCAGTTGTTTCGGCACTGATGATAATGCGACGTACTTCACCATCGATGGTGCGGGCTGTTTCTTCCGAGTGATCCCGCGGCTGGGAGATCTCGCGTCCGAGGAAGACCTCGTCCTGGTGGCTTGCATAGCGCACCGGCCCGATCACATCGCTCATGCCAAATTCGCAGACCATGCGCTTGGTGATGGCCGTGGCGCGCTCAAGATCGTTGGAAGCGCCCGTATTGAGCTGGTTGAACACTACGCGCTCGGCAGCACGTCCGGCCAGCAACGTCACCAGGCGTGTTTCGAGTTGCTCGCGACTCATCGTGTGCATCTCTTCATTTGGCAGGTACGACGTCACACCAAGGGCGCGGCCCCGAGGGATGATCGTAACCTTATGTACCTGGTCTCCGTGCGGAAGAAGCTTGCCGGCAAGGGCATGACCGATCTCGTGGTAAGCCGTCGTCTCTTTCTCGCGCTCGCTCATTACCATGGATTTGCGCTCAACTCCCATCAGGACCTTGTCCTTGGCGTTCTCGAAGTCGTACATGGCAACTTCTGTGCTGTTGCGCCTGGCAGCCAGCAGGGCTGCTTCATTGACCAGATTCGCCAGGTCCGCACCGCTCATTCCGGGGGTACCACGGGCGATTACCTCGAGGTTCACATCTTTGGCCATTGGTACACGACGCGTGTGCACCTTGAGGATGCCCTCACGACCATGGACATCTGGACGGTCCACAACGACCTGACGGTCGAAGCGTCCAGGACGCAGCAGGGCAGGGTCGAGCACATCCGGACGATTTGTGGCGGCTACAATGATGATACCCGAGTTCTGTTCAAATCCGTCCATCTCAACCAGAAGCTGGTTCAACGTCTGCTCTCGCTCGTCGTGCCCGCCCCCTAAGCCAGCACCACGATGACGTCCGACAGCATCGATCTCGTCAATGAACACAATGCAGGGAGCCTGTTTTTTGGCCTGTTCGAAAAGGTCGCGCACGCGGCTTGCACCAACGCCCACAAACATTTCAACGAAGTCTGCACCAGATATCGTGAAGAATGGTACCCCAGCCTCACCCGCAACGGCGCGGGCTAGAAGGGTCTTACCTGTGCCCGGAGGACCGAGCAGCAGGACGCCGCGAGGAATCTTACCACCCAGACGGGTAAAACGTCCGGGATCACGAAGGAATTCGACGATCTCCTTGAGTTCTTCCTTTGCTTCATCGGCACCAGCAACGTCTGTGAAGGTAACCTGCAGCTGACCGTCGGTAAGCATGCGGGCACGGCTGCGCCCAAACGAGAAGATGTTCTTCCCGCCGTTCATTCCGCCCCCTTGCATGCGCCGCGTCACAAAGAGGAAGGCCACAAAAAGCAGTACCCACGGCAGGAACTGCACAAGCGACATCCACCATGGAGCATCACCATCCTCGTACTTCCACGAGATACCATGCGAGGCCCAGAACTCTTCGGTGGCTGTATCAATGACGCCAAGCTTGGTCTGAAACACGTCTCCGGAATCGAGCGTGAGCTTGCCGCTTGGCACGTGGCCACGATCCACCGAGACCCGCCGGTTGAGCACGCCACGGAACTCAAAGTCATTGAGCTGAGTCTTCACGACCGTAGCCTGGGCGACGTATCCCTCGGAAACGAAGCGCTTGTATTCACTGTAGGTCAGGGGCTGAACGGTACGTTCGCCCTTTTGCATGAGGATGCCCACCATCACCAGTGAAACCAGTATGCCGAGCCATACGAGCACATTCCGCAATACGCGCGATACGGACATGTCGTTGTCGTCGTCCGGATCGCGTTGCGGACGTTGTTGTCGAGGGGTATTTCCGTTCATGGGCGCAATGACGTGTTCGAGGGAGTTTTCATGCTGACGCGGTTTCTTCAATGACCCAGATTCCGTCGAGATGGCGTCCATACTCGGCATAATCCAGTCCGTAGCCTACAACGAATTCAGGTCCTATAGACCGGCCAAGATAGTCGATAGCAACCGGTTCGCGGTGCATGGCCGGCTTACTCAGCAGGGCTGCCACTGTCAGACTTTTCGGCTGCAACGCCGCCAGGTGCTTCCGTAGTTCCGTGATGGTCGTACCGGAATCGACGATATCCTCAATGATCACGACGTTGCGCTCGGTCACGTCCGTAAAGAGTCCTTCGAGGACGATGCTGCCCGAGGTCTGCATGCCTGTCCCGTAACTCGATGCACGTGTGAACTCCATACGCACTGGCATGGAAAGCCGCCTGACAAGGTCGGATGCAAAGATCACGGATCCCTTCAGAATCACCAGCGCCGTAAGCTCCTGTCCGGCAAAGTCAGCGTTGATCTGTTCGGCGATCTCAGCCACCATTTCGGCGATTTCATCGGCCCTGATGAAGGGTCGAAACACGCGGTCATTGACAAGCAAACGGGATTCGTTGGAGGACATCGGCGAAGCGGTCGGGTACACAAAAAATATTCAGTCGCGTGCAAGCTCCGGCTCGAGCCGGCAGCACAGGCACCAAGCTGTGCGGCTGGTGATGGCTGCCCGGTGGGATGATCGGAGACCGCAGATCCACAAGATACCTTCATCATCCGCGATTACGTGTATGGTCTGGCGAACCGAATGCGGAATCTTTGCATCTGTCAGTACATCGCTGACAAGTTTTGAGCCGCTCATGCCCTCAAGGTAGATCCTGTCTCCGCTCTGCCAGGGCCGGCATCGTAGCACCCCGACGACGAGGCCCGCATCGATTCGGGCTGTGTTGCGCCCCGTGCTAATCGAGCTGTCATCCATCTCTTGCGTCAAGTGCACTGTGAGTGTCCGCTCGCCCATCAGGTAGATCTGTTCGGGTTGAGTATGGTCAATGCGGATCTCAAACTCTACGGGTTCTGACGATGTCTGTTCCCGGAGAGACACCATGAGATGTCGACGCTCACGCAGAGCCTGCCAGCCCCCTGATAATGGGGCTTTGGCGCCGACATCCGAAGTCGCTAATGAATAGAGTCGTACTCGGTCCGCGCGCGTCAGATGCAGGTGACGGCTGAGAATGGCCTCGCTGATCACGGGCTGCATGATTGCCAGTTGTTCAAGATCGATCATGACGGTGCCTTCGCTAGCTGTCACGAGGGAGCTTTCGCCGGCATCGGCGAGCTGTTCGATGAAGCGGTGTAGTTGCGCCATGGTCTGAGACATTCGAATGATGTTGACTCCGAGGCCCGGACCCAGAACGGTGGTCATGTGCGGCAGAAGTTCGTGCCGCACGCGGTTACGAAGGAACAGTCCCTCGGCATTTGAGGCATCTTCGACCCATTCAAGCTTATTTTCTCGAGCAAAGTTTTCCACATCTAATCTGTGGAAATCCAGCAGGGGGCGAAGTACCCGCACACCATTTGTCAGGGTTCTCTGCCGTGGTATGCCTGCCAGCGCTGCGGTGGTGCCCCCGCGGGCAATGTTCATCAGAACCGTTTCGATCTGGTCATCAGCAGTATGACCGGTCAGCACCGTGGTGGCTCCAATCTCGACTGCGGTCTCCGCAAGAAAATCATAGCGCAGGCTGCGCGCCGCTGCCTCAAGACCGCAGCCCTTTTCGTGGGCGTAGCTGCGGACATCTACGCGAGCGACGTGAAAGGGGACGCTGTATCGTTCCGATAGATGCCTGACAAATTCTGCATCGGCCGAGGAATCATCGCGTAGGCCATGATCGACGTGCGCCACATGGACGTCCAATGTCTGTTCCTCGCGCAGCGAACAAATGACACTGAGCAGGGTCACACTGTCAATCCCACCGCTGACGGCAACAAGCACACGCTCATTCTGGAGCCCACAGTTTCCGAATACAGCAGCAAACCGAGCAGCCAGGCCAGCCATTACTCTGTCACAGGATCGAGTTCGGTTTCAAGCTCATCGGCATAGCGAAGCATGCGTTCTTCGATTTCCCCGTAGGACTCGAGTCGCACGACGTCCTGGCGGCACCAGGAGTTATTGCGAAGCCCCTTGAGGTAGCCACCGTAGTGCTTTCGAAACTCATGGATTGCCCGTCGCTCGCTCTTGTTCTCGAGCTCGAGGCGCAAATGCTCCAGGCATGTCTCAACGCGCTCTCGCGGGGTCGTTGGCGTGTAGGAGCCTGTTTCCAGGAACTGCTTGGCGTGCTGAAAGATGAAGGGATGACCGATGGCCGCACGACCGATCATTACGGCATCTGCACCGGTCTGGTCAAATGCACGCTTGACATCTTCAGGTGTCCTCACGTCACCGTTTACGATCACTGGGATGGAGACGACCTCTTTGATGCGGGGAATCCAGGACCAGTCAGCCTCACCATCGTGCCCCATGTCGCGGGTGCGGCAGTGCACCGTCAGAGCCTTCGCTCCCGCGTCTTGAAGGCGCTGTGCCACGTCCAAGATCACAATGTTGTCGCGTGACCAACCCAAGCGGGTCTTTACAGTGACCGGACCATCAACTGCCTGAACGATCGACCTGGTGAGGCGTTCCATTTGCGGTGGGTCCTTCAGCAGGGCTGCCCCGGCATTACGGACCACGACGTTCTTTACCCAGCATCCAAAGTTGATGTCAATGAAATCCGGGCCTGATTCGACTGCGCGTCGTGCTGCATCCACCATAACGGACTCATCGCCACCGAAGATCTGGATCGCTACCGGACGCTCGTCCTCTCCTAAGCGTAGCTTCTCGAGGGACCTGCGCGCATCACGCACCAGGCCATCGCTGGAGATGAACTCCGTATACACGATGTCAGCCCCGTAGCGCTTACAGATGCGCCGGAAGGGGAGATTGGTGACATCCTCCATTGGAGCAAGGAGGATGCCCCTGTCAACGTTTACCGAACCAATGGTCATTCCGCAAAAATACCACCTTTTTTACCGCATTATTGGTTTGGTTGGTCAAACCAGTGGATGTGCGCCCCATGGGGCTTGCATAACCGATGAAATCTGCAGATGTTCGTGCGCCGTGGAATACATCAAGAAATTACATCCCGATTGTAATTCTTGTTTTGTGCTACGGTAACAGGTTCGTATTATAGCGAACGCTGTGATGGCGTAGATGTCTGCATGGACCGCCATGGAGCGTCTTTTATCAACTGAGCAACAACAACTTTACTCATTCAGGGAATAGGTCATGAAGAAACTCTGCCTCCTTGCGGCATTTGCCGCGCTTGTCGTCGGCGCACAGGCAGGCGATAGTGGCCGGCTGCAAGTCATTGTGCCGGGCATCGACACAATGCCTCCAGTGGTCACTGCCACAGCACTGCCTTGCGGTTGCCGCGAGTTCACGGTCACAGAAAATCGTAACATTCCTGATCCACCGGCCCCAACGCCGAAGGAACGTGACCAGGTTGAGTCGGGCATTCAGCGTATCCGCCTTGCCGTTGATCCAGCTGCCAATAACGTTACGCTGTCGGACCTGACCCCAGCCGTGTTCCCGAAGGACAATTCGGTCAAGGCAGCCACGTTCCGCGTCTGTCTCACAGACAAGTCGAAGGCCGGTTCGTTCACCATCGAAGCTCTTGACTGGAAGAACAACCTGACAAAGCAGCTGTACAACATCGCTGCCGCGACACCGCAAATCTCTGTGACCTCGTTCGATTTCGGCAAGGTCAAGGTTGGTGAAGTTGGTCAGGGCGAAGTAACGGTCACCAATAATGGCGACGGTCCGATGGTTCTTGATGCTATCACGCTCCAGAACGGTTCACGTGTGTCGATCACGGCTGGTGGTACAACGCCAATCGATGTTGCTCCGAACGGTGGAACACATAAGATCACGTTTACGTACACACCGACGCTTGCTTCGGAAAATGGTGACAATGACGAGATCACTGTGCAGACGGCTTGCGGAAGCGTAAAGGTTTCCCTCAAGGGTCAGGGCGGTGTTTCACGCATCGCAGTTGACAATACCCTCGACCTTGGCGACGATGTGGGCGCACCAGCGAAGTGCACAACGTACACGGTTCGCAACAACGGTAACATTGATCTCAAGATCACAGACCTTCGCATCTCCGGAAACAACAAGTTCTCGATCAGGAATCTGACCCCAGCCCTGCCACAGACAGTTCCACCGGGTGGAAGCGTAACGTTCTCTGAAATCTGCTTTGAATCGAACGAAGCCGGTTCGGCGGAAGCCACTCTCGAAGTGATCTCGGATGCCATCGACGGAAACAACAAGACCACTGTCAAGGCTGGTAAGAAGGCTGGCATTGAGGACGAACTCGGCCAGACAGCTCGTGCATGGTTCGACGCCACCAACAGCCAGATCGTTGTTGAAACGGTCCGTGCTGAGTCGGTTGTCACAGTCACTGACCTCCAAGGCCGCACACTTGCATCGATCGTTGCTGACGGTTCAACACTGCGCCTCAACGCTTCGAGCTGGAGCGGAGTTGTGGTCGTAAGCTTCACCAGTGTTGACGGCCCAGTCGCTCGCTCACTGAGCCTGCGCCGCTAAGTAGCGCACGCACATCGAATTTCCTGAGGGGGCAGGCGTTCATCGCTTGCCCCCTTTTCATTTGTGCCTCAACGATCGCGCGTAATGGCGAAGAACCTCCACACAAAGCCTATGCTCGAAAAGATCAGGCCGGCCACATAGCCCAACCAGATTCCCGTTGGACCGAGTGCTGTATGAAAGCCTAGCGCGTAGCTAACTGGAAGAGCAACGACCAGGTAGGAGAAGATCACGATGCGTGTCGGGATCACCGTATCGTGCAGGCCACGCAGGATGCCCAGACCAACAGCCTGCAGCCCATCAAAGACCTGAAAGGTTGCAGCCAGGATCATGAGATGCGAGGCCAATGCAATCACATCAAGGTCGGCGATGTACCATGTAGGCAGGACGCTACGGAGTCCGATGAACAGCATGGCCGTGACAAGTTCAAGTGCTACCGTCACAAGGAGTGCCGTCGTGCCCGCTAGGCGCATTCGTGCGCGGTCTCCAGCGGCCTGTGCTGCCGCCATGCGATAGGTTGCCGCCGTGCCGATGGCAAGTGCCATCATAAATGTGATCGACGCCAGATTGATGGCGACCTGGTGAGCAGCCAATGCTGTTGTACCTAGCCAGCCCATCATGATAGCGCCGCCTGCAAAGGCCAGTATCTCGATGGTGATCTGTATGCCAATCGAGGCACCGGACGTGAGTAGTGACCGGCGCAGAGAGGCATCAGCTGCTGCCGATGCCGTGCGTACCTCTGCGAGGGAGTCCATGCGATTCCAGGCGATGATCACGAGCACCACTGACAACACCCTGGAGAGAAAGGTTGCCAGCCCAGCCCCCTCCACGCCCATCTCGGGCATACCCGCCCAGCCATAAATGAACAGGGCATTCATCAGCACATTCGCCAGATTAGACGTCAAAGCAATGAACATTGGCAGGCGTGTGTTGCCCGTTGCCTCGATGATCTGCTTGTAGGTGCCGAACCAGATGCGGAAAAAGAAGGAGGCCACATACCAGCGCAAGTAGGGGATGGCCAGCTCGGTAACACGTTCAGGGGAGCCGAGAAGTTGCAGAAAGGGGCTGGCCCCCAGTAAAAGAACCACCATAGCCAGAGTAATCCAGAGCGATATGCTTTGGCCTGTCCGGAACACACCGCCCAGACGGTTGTAGTCCCTAAGCTCCCAGGCGGCGGCTGCCGGGGCAGACATCGCAACCGTGAAACCCAGGGCAAAAAGCATCACAGCTGTCGATGCAGACCCGGCGAGCGTCACGGCTGCGAGCGCTTCGGCTCCGAGAGCGCCTACCATCATGGCATCAGCCGTCACCGTGAGCATGTCGCTGACCTGGCTCGCGGCGATTGGTCCGGCCAGCCGCAGAGTCTGCCGTGCGTCTTCAATTCTGGACATGAGGCAATGATGCGCAAAAAAGCAAAGCTCCCGTTCGTAACTTCGCCGCCATGAATCGTTTTCGGTTTTTTTCCAACGACGTCGGCATCGACCTCGGCACGGCCAATACTCTGATCTGGCAGAAGGGTAAAGGCATTGTCCTGAACGAACCGTCGATCGTGGCCTTTGATCGCACCACCAAGAATATCATCGCCATCGGCTATGAAGCCGAAAAGATGGTTGGTAAGACGCATCGCGACATCAAGACAATCCGGCCACTCAAGGACGGCGTCATAGCCGATTTTGAGATCGCCGAAGGGATGCTTCGCGCCTTCATCCAGAAGTCCTCGACCAGTATGTCGCAGGCACGCCGTATGGTGATCTGCGTCCCATCAGGTATTACCGAAGTTGAGAAACGCGCGGTGCGTGATTCAGCCGAACACGCCGGAGCCAAGCAGGTTCATCTCATCGCTGAGCCGATGGCTGCAGCCATTGGTGTTGGCATTGATGTTCACGAGCCCATGGGCAACATGGTGGTGGATATCGGTGGTGGGACCACTGAGATCGCCGTGATGGCGTTGTCGGGTATCGTCGTGGCTGAGTCTATCCGTATTGCTGGCGACGAGCTTACAAATTCGATCGTAAACTGGTTTAAGAGGCAGCATAATATCCTCATCGGTGACCGTACGGCGGAGATCATCAAGATAAATGTGGGGTCTGCATGGCCCCTTCCTCAGGAGATCGAGATCGAGGTCAAGGGTCGCGATATGGTCTCCGGCACCCCGAAGAGCATCATTGTCTCCAGTGAAGAGATCCGTCAGGCCCTCAACGAGAACGTTACGACGATGGTCGAAGCCGTCCTGACGCTGCTTGAGAAGACGCCACCGGAACTCTCGGCAGATATTTACGATCGCGGAATCATACTCACCGGTGGGGGAGCTCTTCTCAAGGGGCTTGACGAGCGGCTCCGACGCGAGACCTCACTTCCTGTTCATATCGCCGACGATCCTCTCACGGCCGTTGCCCGAGGTACGGGTAAAGTGCTTGAGGATCTTGATGCGTATTCATCGGTGCTCATCAAGTCTAAACGTTACTGATGCGCGGATTCATTGAATTCGTTGTCCGATTTAAGAACACCATCACTCTGATCGTTCTGGTTGTGATGTCGCTGTCCTTCATGAGCATTGGTAACCTGTCGGAGCTCGGTGGCTTTCGTGCCGTCATCGTCGGTTCGATCGGCTGGATTCAATCGGTCTTTGCCTGGATCCCGAACCCGGTTGCTCTCAAGGCCGAGAACACGGCTCTGCGTGAACTTAATCTGCAGTTATCAGTTGAGGCCGCTCGCTCCCGCCAGGCCATGCTGGAAAACGCAACGTTGCGTTCAATGCTTAAGCTCCCCTCGCTGACGGAGCACCGACTCATCGCAGCTGACGTGATCGGCAAGACGACGACACAGCAGAGAAACTATGCCACGATCAATAAGGGTCGTGCAGACGGCGTGCGAGAGGACATGACGGTGATCAATGATGCCGGTCTGGTTGGTATCGTCATCGGAGCTTCAGATCATTTCGCCGTGCTGCAGCTGCTGATCAACCGTGACACCCGCGTCAGTGCAAAGGTCCAGCGGACACGTGTCGATGGGATCGTCCAGTGGGAAGGTGAGAATATCCTTGTGCTCAAGAACGTTCCTCGCACGTTAGACGTGCGTGTTGGTGACCGTATCCTGACGTCGAATTATAGTGCTCGCTATCCAGCCAACATCGTCATTGGAAGTGTGCAGCAGGCTGATGATGAAGCCAATACACTGTTTCGACGCATAGTGGTTGCTCCGGCTGTAAACTTCTCGACACTTGAGCAGGTCTTTGTTGTCGATGCTAAACCAAATCCCGAACGCGTTGCACTGGAGCGTCTGATCGACGAGCGCGTGCCTGGACGTGTAACCCCTTAACAAAACGATTGCTAGCTGCCGTGCCGGTTAACACTGACATTCGATCCTCTGAATTCGTCGCCAATCCGCGAATCCGCTTTGTTTGGTACGGAGTTGTGGCTCTGTTGCTGAGCGTCGTCCACGTGGTCTTCTTGCGCTTTTTGGAGGTGAGTTCGGTTACGCCTGATCTGTTGCTGATCTTCACGGTGTGGGTGGCACTGGTCGAGGGGCAATTCACTGGTATGATCGCGGGTTTTCTGTGCGGACTTCTTTTCGATGCCGTATCAACTGATGTTATCGGGACCAATGCACTGGCCAAAACATTCGCTGGTTTTGTTGCAGGTTTCTTCTTTCGAGAGGGATTTGTCTCCGAACTTCTCGGCAGCGCACGTTTTCTTTTTATCGTGGCGCTGTGCGGTGTCGTCCACAACCTGATCTACAACTTCTTTTTCCTGCGTCCGATGCAGACCTCATTTCTGATGTTCTTCCTGCAG
Organism: uncultured Melioribacter sp.; assembly: GCA_964393485.1. Classification (GTDB taxonomy): domain Bacteria; phylum Bacteroidota; class Ignavibacteria; order Kapaibacteriales; family Kapaibacteriaceae; genus UBA10438. The sequence goes on from CAYMTW010000016.1 coordinate 18,076, forward strand.
TATGGAGTGGCTTCGACTCTATACACCACGGTGGCGGCAACCTTTCCGATGCTATATGCGAACAGGCGGAAGGATTGAGGTCAGGTTTGGGGTTTGAGGTGATTGCCTCTGTCTGGTAGCAAACACAGAGTGCTGATACTGTGGCATTTTGTGGATAACTACGATGAATTCAAAACGACGGTGCGTCGCAAATTGCCGACCTATTTAGCGCTCTTGCAAACGCCGGCGCTCAACGCAGAACTGTGAACCTAAAGCATGTACCTATCAAGACTTGACATGGTGGGATTTAAGAGCTTTGGTCTGAAGACCGAGCTAGATTTCACCGATGGAGTAACGGCGATCGTCGGTCCGAACGGATGTGGCAAAACCAACGTGGTGGATGCCATCCGTTGGGTGCTCGGAGAGCAGAAGACATCGATGTTGCGTGCCGACTCCATGGAGCAGGTGATCTTTAACGGATCCAAGACCCGCAAGCCCCTTGGCATGGCCGAGGTGTCTCTGACAATTGAGAACAACAAGGCCATTCTTCCGACGGAATACTCGCAGGTGGTGATCACGCGGCGCTTGTTCCGTAATGGTGAAAGTCAGTACTTGCTTAACCGTACGCAATGCCGCCTGCGCGATATCACCGATCTGTTTATGGACACCGGTATGGGCTCGGATGCCTACTCAGTGATCGAACTCAAGATGATCGAGACGATTCTGAGCGACAAGGCAGATGAGCGCAGGCACCTATTCGAAGAAGCCGCAGGAGTTACCAAGTACAAGGCTCGCCGCCGGGAGGCCCAGCGCAAGCTTGAGGCTGCGCAGCGTGACATCTCACGAGTTCAGGACATTGTGCGGGAAGTGCAGAAGACCGTCAATTCCCTGGCCAGACAGGCGGAAAAGGCCAAGCAGCATCAGGAACTCTCGACACGGTTACGTGAACTCGATCGGCTGTTGTTTGCCTTTGAGTATGCCGATGAGTATCTGCTTCTCATGCAGATTACTGAGCGTGTTGCGGAGATCCGTCAGCGCAGGGAAGCCCAGGAGCAGGCGCTCGCGAGTGCCGAAGAACGCGCACAGCATGCTGAGGCTGATCATCAGCAGACCGAAGCAGACCTGCGTCAGGCTCTGGGACATGAGAACGACGTCCGTTCATCACTGGCAGAGTTGCAGCAGACGATCTCCGTGTTGGGAGAGCGTATTCACGCCACGGGACGCGCCCTTGAACGTCTGGATCGCGAGCAGGATGAGTCGCAGAACCAGCAGTCGACGATGTCCGAGGAGCTCCAGTCACTTCGCCAGCGTGCCGAAGAGATCGACGGACAGATTGTGTCAACAACGACCGATTATGACCGGCAGGGACAGGTTACCTCGCAGTCACATGATGTTCTTGAAGCGGCTCGTGCCGAGGTGTCGGCGCAACGAGAGGCCCTCGCAGCGGCTCGTGCCGGACTCTCGGATCGACTCTCAACTGCTGACCGTCTGCGGATTCAGATCGAGTCCGTTCACCGGCGTCGCACCGACCTTGAGCACCGCTTGCGCCAGTCGCATGACCGGCTTGTCGAGGTCGAGGAGCAGATTGCTCGAGAAGGGGCGGACCTTCCGCAGATCGATGCTCAGCTGGCAGATGCCGAGTCACGGCTGCATTCGGCCGAACAACGGCAGATCGAGCTTCAGGCCCGGCGGGAAAGTCTGCAGAAGGACTCCGAAGATCTTCGCTCTGCCCTGGCGCACAGCCGCGCATCGCTGGAGTTCCTGAGCGGACTCGTTGATACCACCGAGAGCAGCAAGTTTCTTTTGAGCAGTAACGAGTGGCAGCCATCGGGTGAAAAGCTCACGCTTGCAGAGATCATCAATACCGATCCCGATTACCGCGTGGCTATTGAGGCAGCGCTTGGCGAGGCCGGACGCTACTTCGTGGTGGCCAACCGTGCGGAAGCGCAACAGGCGATCGCAGCCCTTTCGAAAAACAACGTTGGTAAAGCCACATTCCTCTGCCGTGATGCTATTCGCACAATTGCCGAGCCCCCTTCGACGATCGGGCTGGACGGTGTGATTGGGTGGGCTTCGGAAGTGGTCAAGGCCGATGAACAGCTCCGCAGCGCTTTGCGCGGCATACTTCGAGCTACGCTCATCGTCAGCACCACCGACGTCGCATGGCAAGCCGTGACGCATCCAGGAGTGCAGGCGGCCGTGACTCTTACAGGGGAGATCGTTCATGCCGCGGGTGCCGTGCGTGGTGGTTCGCTTTCGCGCACCGAGGGCGTCCGCGTGGGACGTCGCGAGCGCATCGACCAGTTGCGTGTTTCGGTCGATGGACTCGAGAAGGAGATTGACGTCACCGATGCCTCCCTTCGCGAAGTCAAGGACGAACTCGCCGGCATTGACCTGCGTCGCCTTGGAGACGAGGTTCGCAAGATGGCGCTTCTACGCAATGACCGGCAGCAGCGCATTGATGCCATGCGCACTCGCATTGAGGACGTGCACACCCAACAGGGGGCTTTGCGGTCCGAACTCGAGGGCCTACAAACTGAGCTGGACGGGCAGTTGGCTGAGTTGACATCAGCCGAGCTGGCTGTGACTGATGCTCGATCGCAAACAGCAGAGGTCGAGCGCGGTCTCGAACAAGCTTCAGTTTCGATGGCAGAGCGCGAGCGTGAACACAATGAACACGTCACGCAGCTGCGTCACCTTGAATTGCAGCGCGTGCGCCTGCAGGGAGAGCTTCAGACGCTCAGGTCCGATGAGGGACGTCTGACAAATCAATCATTGACAATTGAGCAGCGGCGCGAACAGCGTGACAACGAACGTCAGGATCTTCAGACTCAACTTGCGCGTCTCGTCGAAGACCGTCAAGCTCGTGAGCTGGATGCATCAACCGTTTCAGCGCGACTGACGGAGGCCAAATCAGCTCGTGAATCGCTCGATCTGAAGGTGCGCGAATGCTCAGCTACGGTGACGGCCATTGCCGAAGAATTGCGTCAGTTACGCAAGACCCTTGAAGGCCTGGTAACGGAACAGTACGATGCCGACGTGCGGCTTAACGAAGTGAAGATTCGTATGGAATCGCACGTGCGCAGGGCGACGGAAGAACTCAATATCGAGGTACCCGAACAGCCCGTGCGGCCTGAAACAGAGGAGTCCCTGGAAGATATCCGACTGCAGGTGCAGGATCTGCGACGTCGCCTTACCTCCATGGGCAACGTCAACTTTCTCGCACTCGAAGAGCATGATCGTGAGAACGAACGCCTGCAGTTCCTTACCCAGCAGCTTGCCGATCTGACTGAGAGCGAGCGGACGCTGAACGTGACCATTGCGGAGATCAATGAGACCGCACGGCAGAAGTTCACGGCCACCTTTGATCAGATCCGTCAAAACTTCTCGACACTGTTCAAGATGCTGTTCAGCGAAGATGATGAAGCCGATCTGCAGATGATCGAGTCTGAGGATGGTGATCCGCTTGAATGCACCATCGACATCACCGCTAAGCCCCGTGGCAAGAGGCCTCACAGCATCGAAATGCTGTCAGGGGGCGAGAAGACCCTCACTGCAATCGCTTTGCTGTTCGGGATCTACCTCGTCAAGCCAAGTCCGTTCTGTATTCTGGACGAGGTTGATGCACCTCTCGACGACGCTAACATCGACCGGTACTTGAAGATCATCCGGAAGTTCGCGGAGAACACGCAGTTTATGATGATCACCCACAATAAAAAGACCATGGAAGCGGCTGATACGCTCTACGGTGTGACGATGGAGGAGCCTGCGGTATCGAAGGTTGTTTCCGTTCAACTCACCGGCAAGACGGCAGCCTGACCACCATCGACGACCCAAGCACGACGTCATTCTTCGGAGAATCTCATGCGCACAACTATCGCAACCCTGATCATCGCCGTGCTCGTTTCGGTGGTCCCGGTCATTGCCCAGGATCCCGAGCCCGAGCCGATCATTCTCACGGAACTGACTTCGGCCTCGATCGTCAAGGTGTACCGGACCATCGAGAAAACCATGGCAGAGGTAGGTTGTCCGAAGCCGCAGGCTTATACTGAACCAGATCCGACGCTCGAGCAAGGCTCGCTCAAGGGCAAATGGGTCTCCGAATACTGCATGCTGCAAGAGGGCACGGACTCGGTGAAGGCCTACATCAAGAGGTATTCTGAAATGCCGCGCATCCGTGGAGGAATCTGGACGACATGCCGCGTGCAGTACACCTTCAACCTCAAGGAAGTGGAGGACGGCAAGGTCAAGATCATCCTGCGCGCTCAGATGTCAGGTTTTGAGGAGTTTATCACCGCGGCCACGCACTTCTGGCCATCCAACGGTATTCTCGAGAGGGAGATGATGGCGCGCCTGCTTAAGAACCTTTCGACCGGCAACAACTAGTCAGCCGAGGAGCCCCCTTCAGGAGAGATCTCATACTGGGCGACCTTTATATCAAAGGTCGTTCCGGGACTGTAGTGCTTTTCAAGGTCCTGGTCCAGCGCTTTGTCCACGCGGACAGTGGCCCAGCATCCTCCGTGAAACTTCACAACTTCAGCGGTGTAGAGCGGGCGACCCTGCAGAGCAACCGTGTAGCGGTTACCGGGGGTGAACTCCTGAACGGGTACTTTCTCGTGTTCGATCTTCATAATGGCGTCTCGCAAAGTTCTCTATGGAGGATGCGCACCACATCCGGTGCGGCGTTGGGGAGGACGACGATCGACAGAGCGTGGTCGTGTGCATGGGTCTGCACATTGATCGCATCACTGCCGAGGGATGGTTCAAGTTCGTCGATCACAACTTGGGCGGCGCGCAAAGCGTCCCGCAACGGAGCGAACAGTGCTGTAACCGTGGAACCCTGATCTTCCAGTTCGCATGTGATCAACGGACGACTCTGGCCTGCACCGGCATTGATCGAGGTGCCGGGAGAATCCGGGGCCGAGGCGTTTGCAATGCGGATTGAAATGCCGGCCCTATGTGCAGGTTCGATCATCGTTGGATACAACAGTTTCAGTCCGTAGTTAGCGGCTATGCGCGCCTGGTCGTAGTTGAGATGACGCAGGGGATAGGTTGTTGCCACCATCGATGGATCTGCCGTACGGACACCGTCAACATTCGTCCAGATCGTCACATCCCGCGCCCCGAGGCAGGATGCCAGCAGTGAGGCAGTGAGGTTTGAGGATTCACGGCCCATTGTGGTTGTTTCCCCATGTTCCGAGCTGGCCACAAATCCCTGTGTGACCGTCACGCTTGAGCGCTGGTGTGTCTGGCCGAAGATGTGGTTCACGCGGTGGTGGGTTGCTTCCGTCAAGGGGCTTGCCTGACCAAATGAGGCGTCGGTGACGATCAGCGAGCGGGCATCGACCTCATTGACGTCGATGCCTGAATCTCGCAGAGCAGCACTGGCAATGCTACGAGCAAGATCCTCGCCGATAGCCAGGACACGGTCGAGCGTGCGGGCGGTGCACTGCCGCGTCAGGGCAATGCTGCTCACCAGACGATGAACCTGCTGACACTGTTCCGTGAGCGTGTGGCGCAGGATACGACGCGAATGTTCGCCTCTGACGACATTCTCGGCCAGACGTACATGGTCGTCCAATAGCACGTGGATCAGATCCCCGGCGCGTCTGTCAGCCCCCTGAGATGCCAGCTGCGCCGCCTCGGCGAGACTTCGGGTGGTTGCCCCCAGGGCGCTGACCACGACCAGGCACGGCTGAATTTCCAGCCGGCTGATGATCGAGATCATGGATCGAAACCCCTCGGGGGTGCGCAGAACTGCGCCGCCAAATTTCTGCACTGTCATGACCACCAAAATAGCATCTGAAGAATAACCCTAGGTCAAGACGCCCCACCCACTTGCACAGAATCATGCATAGCCGTAACTTTGCGGCTCGTTTTACACGAACATTCACTCCGTCCAGCGGAGAAAAATCTCATGGCAAAGCAGCAAACATTCGGTGATAAGGGCAAGAAGAAAGCCGCGGACACCAAGATCAGCGTAAAGGTCATCAAGGGCTTCCGCTCAGATAAGGGTACGATCAAGTACATGGAGCGGTTGGTCAAGGTTGATGACATTGGGCAGATCGACAAGATGGATTTCTCGAGGTAAGCAATGAAAAAGGGTATACATCCCGCATACAAGACCATCGACATCATGATGACCGATGGTTCGACGTTCAAGACGCGCTCATGCTACAAGGGCGAAAAGATGGTTTTGGAAATCGACTCCAAGTCGCACCCGTTCTACACGGGACGCCAGATGCTGGTTGACACGGCAGGCCGTGTTGATCGCTTCAAGAAGCGTATGGAGAAGACCAAGGCTGTTCGTGACGCCAAGGGCCAGGGCAAGTAATCAGGAGATATCATCGTGGCAATGCCAACAGCACCAAATCCAAACACGATCAATTCGCCATTCCGCCAAAAGCGGAATCAGCCGAAGAAGCGCACCAATCCGTTGAAGAAGTCGCGCATGATCGACTATTTGGATCCAAAGTTTCTCGGCCGTTTCACCAACGACCAAGGGAAGATCCTTCCACGTCGCATCACGGGCGTCACAGCCCTGCAGCAGCGTCGTCTGTCACGTGCGATCAAGTATGCACGTCATCTGGCACTTCTGCCATTCGTGGCACAGGATACACGTTAAGAACTTTTTGCTGTGCGCAGCGGGGGTAGGCATCAGCTGAGTCCGCACAAGCACACACTGGGGCGTCGCCAAGCGGTAAGGCAGCGGGTTTTGGTTCCGCCATGCGTAGGTTCGAATCCTGCCGCCCCAGCTCACGATCACTAGTCGGAACTCAACGTACGTGAACTCGGACGTCAAGATCGTTGCCGGAAGATCCAATCCAGAGTTCGCTCTGAAGATAGCCCGTGCAATGAATCGCGAACTGTCGCAAGTTGCCATCCGCAACTTCAGCGATGGTGAAATCTGGGTCAAGTTTGAAGAGAATGTTCGCGGAGTCGACCTCTACATCGTCCAGTCAACATTTGCCCCTTCGGACAATTTGCTGGAACTGCTGATGTTGATCGACGCGGCCAAGCGTGCCTCGGCACGCCGCATCACGGCTGTGATCCCGTACTTTGGATATGCGCGTCAGGACCGGAAGGATCAGCCTCGGGTGGCCATTACGGCCAAGCTGGTTGCCAACCTGCTCGTGCAGGCAGGCGCCAACCGGGTGATTACCATGGACCTGCACACACCTCAGCTTCAGGGCTTCTTCGACATCCCGCTCGACCACCTGTACGCTTCAAGCGTTACGGTTAAGACGCTGCAAAGCCTCGGACTTACGAACGTGGCTGTGGCAGCGCCGGACGTTGGTGGTGTCAAGCAGGCTCGTGCCTACGCCAAGATGCTCGGTGATGCTGACCTCGTGGTTGTGGACAAACGCCGTCCCAAGCACAACGTTGCTGAAGTGATGAACATCATTGGCGAGGTGCAGGGAAAGAACGTGGTGATCGTTGACGATCTGATCGATACCGGTAGCACGTTCGTACAGTGTGCCGAAGCACTCAAGAAGCAGGGGGCTGATCAGATTATTGGTGTGATCACTCATCCTGTGTTTTCAGGTTCGGCCGTGCAGAAGATTGGTGCCAGTGAAGCATTGACGAAGCTCTACGTGACGGATACCATTCCTTTGCGTGAGCGGAACGAAAAGATTGAAATCCTAAGCGTCTCAGGACTGTTCGCCGAAGCGATCAACCGGACGCATGACAACCTGTCGATCAGTTCCTTGTTCGAAAAGAACCAGGGCTGAACGACGTGAACCATTTGACTTTGAAACGTATCCTGAAGGATCACCAATGAGCCAAGTCACTCTCCCCGCAGAACTTCGCACGCCAGGCGTTGCCGAAGCCAAGAAACTCCGCGCAAACGATCGCGTGCCGGGTGTGTATTACACCAAAGGCGAAGCTGCCGTTCATTTCTCGGTGTCTCGCCTTGCCCTGCGTCCGGTGGTATATACGTCAAAGGCACAGGCTGTTCGCCTGAACATTGGCGGCCAAGAGCATCTGAGCATCCTGAAGGAGGTCACGTTCGACCCGATCTCGGATAAGATCCTGCACTTTGACCTTCTTGGCGTCCGTGAAGGCGAGCCGATCATCGTAAAGGTGCCAGTACATGTCACCGGACTTGCCATCGGTGTTCGCGAAGGGGGCACCCTGGAGCACGCCCTCCACAAAACGTCGATCAAGGTCGATCCGGCTAACATCCCAACGCACGTCGATGTTGATGTTTCGCAGCTCGGTAAGGGCCAGAATATTCACATCTCAGACCTTAGCGTTCCAGGTGTTGAGTTCCTCGAGCGTCCGGGTACGCTCGTCGCCGCATGTCACGCTCCGAAGGTGGTTGCAACGGAAGAAACGGCAGCACCGACGAAGAAGGGCAAGAAGTAATTACGGATTTACGGAATTACGGAGTTACTGTCATTCCTGCGAAAGCAGGAATCTAGTGTCATTCCTGCGAAAGCAGGAATCCAGGCGTGTGAAGATGGATCCCTGCTTTCGCAGGGATGACGGAGCGGCGTACCCCGTACCTCCGTACCCCGTACCTCAGTAACTCTTCTCCACCCATCGTCCATCATTGCGGATGATGTCGATGAGGGAGTCGACGGCGCCGGCGGAGGGGATGTTGCGCTGGACGATTTCCTGTCCGCGGTAGAGGGTGATGCGGTCCGGGCCGGAGCCGACGTAACCGTAGTCAGCGTCGGCCATTTCGCCGGGACCATTTACGATGCAGCCCATGATGCCGATCTTGACGCCTTTGAGATGGTCCGTGTGCGAACGGATCATGGCGGTGGTTTCCTGAAGGTCAAAAAGTGTACGACCACAGGATGGACAGCTGATGTACTCGGTCTTGGTCATCCGAGTGCGGGCGGCCTGAAGGATGCCGAAGGCCGTACGGATGGAGGTTGCGGTGTCGAGCCCCTTGTCAGATGACAGCGTCATAATGACGGCGTCGCCAAAACCTTCGACGAGCAGGCCACCTACGTCGGTCGATGCATCAAGGATGCCATCGTCGATGGTTGGCACTGCGGCATGATACTCGAGGATCACCGGCATGTGCACGTGCGCAGCAAGGATCCGATCTGCACACTCGCGCATAGCGCTGAAGTAGGTTGGCGATGAGCTGCCGATCATCAGGATGACGCTGGAATCTTCGGCAAGTTCGTGCAGGATTTCTATTGTAAGCTCGTCGGCTGTGCAACGTACAATGTTCATCACGGTGTGACGCGCCTCAATGCTGCGGAACTCGCCGATCGTAAACACCGGTACGGAGTAGAAATGGTCGTTGTGCTCGAGCCAGGTCGATACGTGCAGTAACTGACGCGTGCCCGCCGGAGCCATAAAGGGTAAGGGGGCTGACCCCATGTAGAGGAATTCGGCGGCCTGGTCGGAGGTGGACCACTTATCACTGACAGAATCGTAGACGTGACCGACGTCGGCCAGGTCTTCCATGCGCGCAATGGGTACGCTGCGCAGATCTGCAACAACGCGCGGGACGTTGTCATGACCGATCACGGCTACGGCATGGGTCTGACGTCGGTGATAACTGTAGGGCGATCTCATTGCGCGTACCTCCGGATGAGCGCACGGGCAACGGGGATCTCGGCTTCGGGCTCTTCGGTCAGCGACACCCGAACGGTGTCACCAAGACCATCGGCAAGCAGTGTTCCAATGCCAAGGGCACTCTTGATGCGTCCGTCCTCGCCATCGCCCGCCTCCGTTACACCAAGGTGCAATGGATAGGGCTTCATGTTCTGCTCCTTGAGCGTGGCAACAAGCAGGCGGTAGGCATGGATCATCACGATCGGGTTGCTGGACTTCATCGACAGGACGATGTTGTCGAAGCCCTCGTCATCGGCAATGCGAAGAAACTCCAGGGCCGACTCGACCATGCCGTGAGGACTGTCTCCGTAGCGACTCATGATGCGGTCCGACAGCGACCCATGGTTGGTGCCGATGCGCATCGCCGTGCCGTGCTCCTTACAGATCTTCACCAGCGGCACAAAGCGGTTGCGAATACGCTCGAGCTCTTCGGCATACTGCGCATCGGTGTACTCGATGATGGTGAACTGCTTCTTGTCGACGTAATTCCCGGGATTGATGCGCACCTTTTCAACAAGGCGCGCCGCGATCTCCGCAGCATTCGGTGTAAAGTGAATGTCAGCAACAAGCGGCGTCGTATACCCACGTGCCCGAAGGCCCGTGCGGATGTGCTCCAGGTTCTTCGCCTCGCGGATGCTCGGTGCGGTGATGCGCACGAGTTCGCACCCGGCATCGATCATGCGGATCGACTGCTCGATGGTGCCCTCGGTGTCCATCGTGTTCGTGGTGGTCATCGACTGCACACGGATCGGCGCTGACGAACCCATCGTCAGATCACCAATGTGTGCGGTGATCGTCTCACGTCGACGGTATTCGGTGAGCGATTCGCAGTACGGGGCTGATGGTGCGGGAGTTGACATTAGATCTGCCGGCTGACCTCGAACAGGATGTTCTTCTCCCGCTCGCTCAGGCCGTGATATCCGCCATGATTAATCTTATCCAGGATCGCATCCACCTGCGCCTGCGTTATCGGTTCGCCGTTGACGATAAACCGTGGCGGACCCGTGGGTGCAGGCGGCTCCGCGGCAGGGGGCTGCGCACTCCGAAAGCTCGACGTCATAGATGGCGGACGTGGGATCTCACGGAAGTCCACATCGATCACATTGCTCCGGAACGGATTATGAGAGCCCCCTCGCTTGCCTTCCAATCGGCGCAGCAAGGGCTCGCCAAACTTCAGCAGAAGGAAACCGCCGAGTGCGCCGCCCAGGTGGGCAAAGTGCGCAACGCCATCGCTGGTGTTCATGAGTCCGTTCAGAAGATCGAAACCGGCATAGATCATTACGAAGATCCGCGCCGGTATTGGAAAGAAAAGCGGGAACATCATGATCGGCCGGTCGGGGAAGGTCATTCCGAATGCCAGAAGCACGCCCATGATCGACCCAGACGCGCCGATCGTTGGTGCCATTGTTCCGTCGACGATCGGATGCACAGCTAGGTGAACGATGCCGGCGGCGATGCCCGAGAGAATATAGTAGGCGGCAAACCGACGCGAGCCCCAGAGATGCTCGAGCTCCATACCGAACATCCACAGAGCCAGCATGTTAAAGAACAGGTGTCCCAGGCCGCCATGCATGAACTGATACGACAGCAGCTGCCATGGGAAGAAGAGTCCGCTCTCGACGGGCCACAGGGCAAAGGCCTGGGTGACCACGTTGTCGATCGGTACGCCGTCCATGGTCAGACCGCTGAGCATCAGCGCCTGGAACAGGAATACACCGACGTTGGCGAACAAGAGAAACTTGATCACCGGAGGGAAGGCGCTCAGGCCGCGGCCCTGGCCGTACAAAGAGGACATGTGTTAGCTTTCGAGTGCGACAACGCCGGGCAGTGGCTTGCCTTCGAGAAATTCGAGAGAGGCGCCGCCGCCCGTGGAGACGTGGGTGACGTTTTTCGCATGACCGAATTGCGTTACGGCGGCAGCGGAGTCTCCGCCACCAACGATCGTGACCACACCCGTTGCCGTTGCCTCGGCCATGGCGTAGGCCACAGCACGCGTACCACCCTGGAAATGGGAGAACTCAAACACACCCATCGGGCCGTTCCAGACCACGGTGCCGGCCGCACGGATCACGTCGGCAAAACGCTTCTGGGTGTCAGGTCCGATGTCGAGTCCCATCATCCCGTCGGGAATGGATTCAACAGAAACCACCTGGCTGTCTGCCGTGTCGGCAAATGCCGGCGCTACGATCGTATCCGTCGGGATGAGCAACTGCACGCCCGCATCGGCGGCGCGTTGCATGAGTTCGCGGGCAAGCTCAATGCGGTCTTCCTCGACCAGTGAGCTACCAACACCAAGCCCCTTGGCCTTGAGGAACGTGAACATCATGCCGCCACCAACAAGGATGGTGTCGCAGGATGAGAGCAGGGCGTTGATCACATCGATCTTGCCCGAGATCTTCGAGCCGCCCATGATGGCAACCAGTGGACGCTTAGGGTTGGCAAGAGCCGAACCAAGGTACTCGAGCTCCTTCATGATGAGCAGGCCGGCACAGCGCTCGGCAAAGAGCGATGCTATGCCAGCCGTGCTCGCATGAGCGCGGTGCGCTGTGCCAAAGGCATCATTGCAATACATGTTGCCGAGCTTGGCCAGGGCAGCGCAGAAAGCGCCGTCGTTGGCTTCTTCTTCGGCATGAAAGCGCAGGTTCTCCAGCAGCACAACACTGCCGAAGGGGGCCTGCGAAACGGCCTCTTCAGCAACGGTTCCAGTGCACTCAGGGGCAAAGTTTACCGCCACTCCGCGCTGACGCAGGATCGTGGCAAGGTGCTCGGCAACCGGACGCAGGGAGTACTTCGGATTTGGTTTGCCCTTGGGACGTCCAAGGTGGGACATCAGCACGGCCACTCCGCCGCGGTCCACGATGGACATGATAGTTGGGAGCGATTCAACAATGCGGGTATCATCGGTGATGGCGCCGCTTTCATCCTGCGGGACGTTAAAGTCTACGCGTAAAAGCACGCGCTTACCGGCAACGTCCACATCTGTGATCGAACGGATCACGCCGTTACTCGCATCAGCAGATCGGCAATTCGATTCGAGTAGCCCCATTCATTATCGTACCAGCCCACAACCTTGACCGTTGTGCCCATGGCCATGGTGCTCAGGGCGTCGAAGATGCACGAATGCGGATTTCCCACGATGTCGGTCGATACGATCGGGTCGGTGCAGTATTCGAGGATGCCCTTCATCGGACCTTCGGCAGCGGCCTTGAATGCAGCGTTGATTTCATCCTTAGTGGCGGCCTTTTCAAGCACGACCGTAAAATCCGTTACCGATCCGTCGGGCGTCGGCACGCGAAAGGCCATACCATCCAGACGTCCCTTCATGGCTGGCATCACTTCGCTCACGGCCTTGGCGGCACCTGTCGTGGTGGGGATGATGTTCTGCGCTGCGGCCCGTGCGCGACGCAGGTCCTTATGCGGCAGGTCGAGAATGTTCTGGTCGTTGGTGTAGGCGTGGACCGTGGTCATAAAGCCGTTGACGATGCCGAAGTTCTCGTGCAGGATCTTCACCATCGGCGCAAGGCAGTTGGTTGTGCAGGAAGCATTGGACACCACATGCATATCCGCTGTGAGCTCGTGATCATTCACGCCCAGCACGATCGTCCCGTCCAGCTTATCCTTTGCCGGTGCCGTCAGGATAACCTTGCGTGCGTGACGAAGGTGCTTTTCGAGATCGGCCTTCGCCGTGAACTTTCCCGTTGACTCGATCACAACATCAAGACCACTCCATGGCAGATTCTCGATCTGCTTTTCGGCAGAGATCACAATGCGGTGTCCGTTGACGATGATCGTGTTTCCATCGACCTCGACCGTGCCGTTGAAGCGTCCATGCACGGAGTCGTACTTGAGAAGGTGCGCAAGAGTCGTAGCATCCGTCAGGTCATTGATGCCGACAATCTCGACGTCTGCACCGCGTTGGAGAAGCGCACGGAAGACCAAGCGTCCGATGCGTCCGAATCCGTTGATGGCGATCTTCGTGGCCATGTACTGTTCCGATCATGAATGCGGGTTAAACAAGCGGTGCAAAAATACCACTGCCTATGGTTTCCGCACCTTCGCGGGGTTAGCCTTTACGAAGTCGGCCCAGGCCTGCCGTTTGGATGTCGCGCTACTGCGTTTGCCAGGGGCAGGGGGCTTGCCATTCACCGCATGACAGATCGCCACGGCTAGAGCATCCGTAGCGTCAAAGAACTGCGGCGTTTCCTCAATCTCGAGGATGGCTCGCACCATGTGCTGCACTTGTTCCTTGTCTGCTGCACCGCGTCCTGTGACACTGCGTTTGACCTGCATCGGGGTATACTCCATCGGACTGTGTCCTGCCTGTGCACATGCCAGCATAGCCACGCCACGGGCGTGGGCCAGCTGTAGGATCGTCAGGACGTTTTTGGCATGAAAGACCTTCTCCATAGCACAGACATCGGGGGATGTGCGCGTGATAACGGCACTCAGCCGATCGTGGATCTCGCGCAGACGCTCTGGAAAGGATGAGGTGCGGCGTTTGACGGCGATGACGCCGTACTCAACGAGTGTGAGCTTTGACCCCTGTACGTCGATGACGCCATAGCCACAGATGACCGAACCGGGATCGATCCCGAGTATGCGCATAGGTCAGTCCTCGTCAGGTAGGATGGCGTTGTGAAAGACGTTCTGAACATCATCGTCATCATCCAGCACGTCAAGAAACTTTTCGAGGAGTCGAGCGTTCTCTGCAACGTCCACTGTAACCATGGTGCCCGGCTCAAAAACGATTCGCTGCTCGCGCACAGCCATGCCCGCTCCGGCCAGACCATTGGCGCAGGTTCCAAGCGTGTCCACGGTACAGAAGATCAGAGCCCCATCATCGATCATCACCACGTCCTCCGCGCCAACCTCCATCGCCAGAAGCAGCAGGTCGTCCTCATGGCGGTTGGTCTCAATGCGGATCTCGCCGCGGCGCGTGAAGTTCCAGCTTACAGAATTGGTCTCACCGAGATTGCCGCTGTACTTCGAGAAACTGGCGCGTAGCTGCTGCGTCGTGCGGTTACGGTGGTCCGTTGTGCAGACGACGATCATTGCTACGCCGCCCGGACCATATCCTTCGTAGATAACGTCCTCATAGGTTGTCCCCTCGAGCTCACCGGTGCCGCGCAAGATCGCCCGCTTAATCGTGTCAACCGGCATTGAGACGCTGCGGGCGTTCTCGATGGCCATTCGCAACCGCGCATTGCCGTCGGGGTCGCCCCCTCCCAGTTTTGCCGCAACGATGATCTCTTTGGAGACCTTGGTGAAGAGCTTACCACGCCGGGCGTCAACGACGGCCTTGCGACGCTTAATGTTGGCCCATTTGCTGTGTCCTGCCATAGCGGCAAAACTACGACCTCAGCGTGCGGTGCGGTACCGAGTCCATTAGGTGCTTGTAGATCAGCGAGTGCTTCAGAACGCTCGGGTTCCCGACAAGAATGAACTGCTCACGTGCACGCGTCATCGCCACGTTGAGTTTTCGATCCACCAGAACATCATCGATGAGCGAGTCAGAGCGGATGGCATCGAACTCCTGTTCATTGGTAACCGACGTTCCGTAAAGGATAACATCACACTCGCTGCCCTGAAAACGCTCGACAGTATCAACGATCACCCTGCCTCGAAGTTCGGGTGGCAGAGATTCGTCGAGCATGTGCAACACTGCGTTGTTCTGCATCCGAAATGGTGTGATGATGCCGATGGAAGGGGGCTGATCAATCGAGTCAGAACTGCGTAGGATCCGCTCTGCAAGAGTGCTCAGCGTGGTGGCCTCTTCGCGTAGCTGCTGAAGGGCCTCGACCTCGATCATGCAGACACGCTCGCTGACAACGTCAGCCCATGGCAGGGGAGAACGGCTTCTCTGAACGTCGCTGAGGCATGTCAGACGTCCGCCATAGAAGGCTTCCGACGGAAAGCGCATTACGTCTTCATGCATGCGTCCTTGCTGAGTAAGCATGGCCACAGTGGTCTCATCACCACGGTTTCTGGCGCAACGGATCAGACGCTCGAATCCCGACATTCCGAGGTTCGTCATACAGACGTCAGCCAGGCGTTGCGATTCCACCCTCAGCAGATTCGGGGCCTGAGCGATAACTGCTGGAAGCTGGCAGTGGTCACCGATCATGATCGCCCGTTGGCAGCGCGCCAGAATGCCGATCAGCTGCGCTTCGATGATCTGTGATGCTTCATCGACGACGACAGAATCAAAGTCGCACATGCTCCAGATCTCGGGTGCCGAGTGGATGGAGGCTACGGTTGCTACGATCACGCGTGTGGACGAGACTGTATCGGCAAGATCCTCGGGCGTGAGCTCGCGCGCCAGACGCGGAATCGATCCTTCGCCGGTAGCCCCCTCGACGCTTCCCTGGCGCAGGTAGCTCACGCCGTACCGTCTGAGCACATCGCAGATCTCATTAGCAGCCCTATTCGTGAAGGCCAGGGCCAGTATTCGATGGTGTGGCTGACGGAGCAGTTCCTGGATGATGGCTCGCAATACCGCGGAGGTCTTCCCCGAGCCCGGCGGACCCTGGATGAGGAATAGCTCGCGGGCAGCGACGGCGCGTTCGACGATTCCTCGCTGTACGTCTGTCAGGTTCGGGGCAATGGACGCCGAAGTCTGGGTGTGCTCGGGAGCGGCAAGCCCAAGGAGCACATTTCTGCGCCGCGCATCAGCGTCGATCAGCGATCGAAGTGAGGTCAGTGTCGTCCGCATCCCGGAGTCGGTCACATCCTGCTCGATCATCCATCCATTGGCAGTTTGCCGGGAAATGTCGGCGTACTTGTTGCGCAGACTTACGGTGACCTGATCCACATCAATGGATCGAATGCTGCCTTTGTAGAGCTCGAGTCCGGTCTTCGAGCCACCGGCCACCTGGTCCAAAACGATGCGCCGCAGCACCACGGCGTCACCCAGGCGTATGGCTGTCGGCATTGGTTGCGGACTCCGCCGGAAGGTCAGGTGCATGGTTTCCATGTTCGAGCGTTCTCGGTCGAACGTCAGATCCGTCAGCACCGTAGGTGACAACTTGCGTTCCTCTGTTGAAAGACGCCAGAGGTCGGCGGCGCAGCGCCCCGTGCCCCCTCCAAGACGCGCAGCCGACTGTTCATTTGCCGCCATGCGAAGCCACTCGGCGATCATGAACCGTTCGGTCTGTCCCAGACTTGACAGACTTTTCGTCAGGTGTTCCCACTCGTCACGTTCATAGCTGGAGATTCCTTTGCAATACGCCGGACCGAGCTGGGCGATCCTGAGCATCTTCATGTCGCCCTTTTGTACGCGCAGATCGTTGAGCACGATGGCATTGCGGGCGTCGATGATCGAGCGCATCGGATTGTCGAAGTCCTCGACCTCACGCAGTGGGTACTTCTGGTCGGCGATGTACCACATCTGACCCATGATGACGTCGTTGGTCTCGCGCGCAGCTCCCAGCAGGGCCACATAGCTGGCCACCTGTGAAATGTGATCTGGTCGGTCGAGTGCCCTTGGCCGGCCCACCTTGAGCTCAATCACCGTTAACTCGGCGTTGCGGCGCAGAACAATGTCTGCCCGACCTTGCAGGCCCAGCACCGGCGAGATCAGGAAGGGTTCAAGGACCACGTCAGCCCCTTGCCAGGCAGTGACCATCTGCCGGAGCGGAGAGAGCAGGTGCCGTACGGTGCCAAGAAGTTCACGGTAGCGCTGTCCATCACGTGCAAGGGCTGCAATGGCAAGGGGGCGAGACTGTATCGCCTCGGTGATCACGTCCGTATCCCCGAGGTCGGGACGTCGAACCAGGGCATCGAGAGCGCCATTGACCACACTTCCGGCCAGCATCGCCGGGGTTGGAGGGGCGATTTGCCGCAGGCGCTTCAGGGCCAGTGTACCGCTTAGCAAGCCATAGTCGCTCAGTAGCGAGGATGCGTCGGTAACATCGATCGTGATCTCCGGCTCCAGGACGAGAAGGGGCTCGCGGCTCAGCGGCAAACCTTGCTCCATGGTAGCTACGCGGCGCCCAGAGAGTACCGCACGGGCTTCGACGACGTCACCCAAGAGCCCCGTATCAAGCGTGAAAGGGACATGAATCTTCGAGCCTGAATCCTCCGTCTCAACGACGGCAGTGCCGTCCATCATGATGTCGGTTATAACTCCGAAGCGTGCGGCCGTGATGTCCCCGTTTGTCGTCATCATACGTCCCGGAAGTGGACTGGCTGTTCAGCCTTGAGGGTGAACATCCTTGATGCGGATCTGAGGGCTACTCGTGCCTTGAAAGTAGTTCTCTTCGAGGGTATAAACGATAGAGAACGACTTACCATGGCTGACATCGTGAAGTTTGTCACCCAGGCCAAAACCGATGGCATCGATCTGGAAATTGCGCTGCATGGCCCGGAACTTCAGGTGGTTGTTCCCAACGATTTTCACCCCGTTGGCTGAGACCACATTGTGTGTGACAAAGACTGGACGTGCGTTCTGATGTCCGTAGGGAGCAAACTTTGCCAGATTTGTCAGCAGAGCAGGTGAAAGTTCGTTGAACTGCAACTCGGCGTCCACCAGCACTTCATGTTCGAGCTTTTCGGAGGCCAGCGCCACGGCAGCGATCTCATCCAAGCGCCGCTGCAGTTCGGGAATGTTCGCTACCGGCAGGGACAGCCCTGCGGCATGGATGTGACCGCCGTACTCAATGAGGAGATCTTCGCACTGTTTGAGCGCATCGTGGATGTCAAACTGCTTGACTGAACGGGCTGAACCTTTGGCGATGCCATCGATGGTCGTCAGCATGATCGACGGAACATTGAAGCGTTCAACGAGACGGGATGCAACGATTCCGATGACACCTGCGTGCCAGTTATCACTATGGAGTATCAACGCCTTACCGCTGCCATTGAGTAACTGCTCCTCAGCCAGTTTAGCAGCTTCCTCGAAGGTGTGCTCGTCAATGGCCCGACGTTGTCGGTTGTCATGTTCAAGTTCCTGAGCGATCTGAAACGCGCGCAACTCATCGTCTTGCATCATCATCTCTACAGCTCGGCGCGGGTCACCCAGACGTCCGGCCGCATTGATGCGTGGGGCTAGTCCAAAGATCACGCTGGAGTTGGTCAGCTGTCCAAGGGGCAGCCCGGCACAGTCAACAAGTCCCTTAAAGCCGGGTCTGGTGTAGGAGTTGAGCAATTCAAGGCCGAAGTGACTCAACACACGATTTTCACCCACCAAGGGGGCGATGTCGGCTGCCGAGGCGATGGCTGCGAAATCAAGATACTCGTAGGCCATCTCCGGATAGCCCTGTCGTTCACTCAGCGCCTGAATAAGTTTGAAGGCCACGCCGCAGGCTGCCAGACCCTTGAACGGGTAGTCGCAACCGGGTTTGATCGGGTCGAGAATGGCCAGGCAGTTTGGAGTTTCCTCGGCGGCCTGGTGGTGATCGCAGACGATCACATCGATACCCAACTCGCGGGCGTGATCAACAGCACGGGAGGCTGTAACACCCACGTCCACCGTCAGGATGACTGTTGCCCCGGCCTGATGGGCGCGATCTACCGAGAGCGGCGTAAAACCGTAGCCCTCTTCTAGCCTGCTTGGGATATGATAATCCACATTCGCCCCGATCCTGCGCAGGAAATGGAGCGACATGGCTGTACTCGAGGTGCCGTCAACGTCATAATCACCATGGATCCATACCAGCTCGCGGTCCGAAATGGCCCGCAGGATACGGTCAACAGCTACCTCCATGCCATCCATGAGCCATGGTGAATGGAGGTGATCAAGCGATGGTTCGAAGAATCGTTGAACTTCTTCAACGGACTTCAGCCCGCGTCCGACCAGCACACGAGCGATCGGGCGAGGGACATCAAGGGTGGTGATTATCGTTTGGACGGCATCTTCATCAGTACATTCCCGGGTGATCCACCGGTAGTTCAAAGTGTTCCTGTTAATTTGAAAACAAACTGGGGCCAAGATACGACGTGCAGAAAGGATAACCAATGATCAACCCCGCCGGTCGGTGCGTGTGACGCGGCGTCATCAGAGCACCGGAAACGAGAACGATTCCGGTGATGAGCAACGGCGCGTTCGCAGCCGCGAGAGCAGGCGTCTGCTCGACCGTACGCGCACTCGGATCAAGGTCGGTGGTGCTCCTTCAGAGGGGGCGCTTGCAGGGGTGGTCATTACCCCCATCGGACCGCGATGGGTTGTTGGGATTGGCACAGACCTCTACGTCTGTACGGTCTCGGGAGTCCTCAGCGCACCCCATACGTCAAGTCCGGTAGCCGTGGGTGATGATGTTTGGGTTCTCCCTGAGGCGAGGACATCGGAAGCGGACAGTACCGGCACGATCGACAAGGTCGAAGAGCGCCGGACCGTGCTCTCACGGAAGATGGCGGGTCGCGCCCGGCGCGAGCAGGTCCTGGCGGCAAACGTCGAGTCCATGCTCATCGTGATGTCTGCCGCCCAGCCGGACTATAACAAGAGGCTCATTGACCGGTATCTGATCGCTGCCGATAAGGGAGACCTCGACGTAGCGATCGTCATCAACAAGATGGATCTGTTGCCCGAGGAGTACCATCAGGACGTATGGGAAGACCTGCAGGTCTATCACGATCAACTCGGCATTCCCGTTGTGCTGACGAGTGTTGCCGCGGGGCAGGGAATCGAGGAGCTCAGTGAACTTCTTCTCAGCCGGTCCACGCTCCTAGCCGGACCATCCGGTGTTGGTAAGTCCTCGATCATCAACCTTTTCAGCGATGCGCAGCAGCGCGTCGGAGAGATCTCCAGAAAGTTCGACAAGGGACGTCACACCACGACCGCCGCAACGCTTCTGCCGCTGCGCGAAGGGGGCTCCGTGGTTGACACGCCAGGAATCCGAGAATTCGCCATCTGGGAGCTCGGCTTGGATGAGCTTCCATTCTACTTCGAGGAGTTTGCCCCCTTCGCCGAGTCCTGCAAGTTCACTCCTTGCTCACACACCCACGAGCCTGGGTGCGCCGTCAAAGCCGCCGTCGATGAAGGCCTGATCGACGAAGAGCGCTATGTGTCATACCTGAATCTCAGAGCAGAGACAGATGACAAGTGACAAGTGACGAGTGACGAGTGACGAGTGACGAGTGACAAGTTGTTGCTTCCGAGAAAGCAGGACTCCAACGACCATGTACCGACTACTTCAACAGGAATCATGATAACCTCCCGCCGACATTTTCTCTCGACCGGTGCACGCGCAGCCGCTGCTGCTGCTGTTGTGCCAAGCTTTGCTGCCATTCTCCAAGCCTGCACCTCGGATGCTCCGGTTGGTCCATCCGGAA
>CAYMTW010000017.1:0-13509 GCA_964393485.1 uncultured Melioribacter sp.
ACGCTTCGCGTAGATGGACGCTTCGCGTAGAGGCACGCTTCGCGTAGAGGGACGCTTCGCGTAGAGGCACGCTTCGCGTAGAGGCACGCAAGGCGTAGATGGACGCTTCGCGTAGAGGCACGCTTCGCGTAGAGGCACGCTTCGCGGTCAACCCCACACCTAAAACCTCAAACCCCACACCTAAAACCTAGGGAAGCCTCGCTCCGAACTTCACTTCCCAGAGGCGTTGGAAACGCGTGATGTTGCCGGTGTTGTTGACCGAGCGGGAGACATCGAGTTTCAGATAGCGCATGGCGTCGGAATTGTTGATGACTGTGAAGGGCACGGTAACGGTAATGGTGCTATTACCAGCAAAGTCGCTTACCTGGCCAGTGAGGCGGTACGAGACGTCGCTCCAGAGCTGACCCGAGACCGTCAGTCTGGTCTGGGAGACGTCGGCGCCTAGGTCCATCTGGACGCTTTGGACCACGCCGCCAATACCGCTCAGAAGGTCTCCGAGGGCTGATGTGGCAACGGCAGAGAGGGACGCATTGACTTCCCCTACGAGATTGCCCTGACCCGTTGATACAAGCTCATCTTGTGTACGCCCGAGCAGGATCAGCATCAAGGCATCACCGGTAATCTTTGCTGAATCGCCTTGCTGCTTGCGGTCATTGCGATACACGGACCACCGGGCGATCGGCTTCTTCTTTGTACCAGTGATGGCGATCTCAACACGGAAGTCTTCGGGTCGCTCGTTCACAAATCGTCGATCGCGATAGACCGCTGTTAGGTCCAGCGTTGGATTGGATAGGCCCCCTAACGTAAAGTCAAGGGTGCCACTGGCGAGAAATGGCTTGTAGAACTTGTACGTGCTCGTACCATCCTTGACGCGCACGCGACCGCGCAAGTTGGTGGAGTTATCGACGAAGCGTCCTGTAAACACCAGCGGGACATTGGCATCGACGGGCTCGAGGTCGGCGATCAGGATCTCGAACACCCCAAAGACCATCGTCATCAGCGTGCGCCCCTTGAGATAGACATTGAGATCGTAGCGCAAGATGTCTGAGAACGAAGCTGTGGTAGTTTTGATGATGTTCTCGACGGCCTTGCCGACATCCTGCAGGCCGCTTCGCATCATCTGTGCAGCCAGCACCGCTGTGTCCTGACGCAGCACATCCATCACACTGTTGTAACTCCGGGATGAATCCGAGGAGCGGTTGTAAAGGAACGACGTGTAGCGAGACTTTGCCCCTTCGCGCTCCTGCGGAAAAACGATATCAGCAAACAGCACATCGACGTCACCATCAAGATGGGGCTCATCAAGCGTTCCGTAGAACTTGATCGGCCCACTCTTTCCGTTGGCGATGACCACGTCACCGAAGATCTTTGGGTTGCGTGCCTGCGACCCCTTGTTCATCACCAACAGTCCAGGCGAACGAACTAGGAAATCCACGCGTGCCACAGATAGTCCATCAAAAGTGACCGTGCCTTCAGCACGGGCGATGCCATTGCGTCGATCACGATCGTAGTTACGAACGGTGATGGTATCGAGATACAGCTTTTCACCGTCCAGATGCAGAGAGCCTTCAGCCTTATACTGGATATTGGTTGGGGAAGCCACGAAGCTGGCATTCCGGAAGCGGGCTGTCCCACCCAGCACAAGATCGGCCGGGGTTCCGCTGATGGTTACATTTCCATTGCCAACTCCCTGCACCTTTTCGACGGCGGGCAGAAATGGTTCCACGGCCGCCAGGGCCAAGTTCGTGGCCGTCATGTCAATGTCGATTGGTCTATTCATCACCCATCGCCGTTCGACGTTCACGAGTGATAGATCAAGGGGCATGTGATTGACGGCGCAGATGAGAGCACTCTTTTCGTTCACCAGTCGCGGGTTGCGAATGGTCATCGTACCGACGATGTCCTTGTCCCGGTATGATGCCGAAGCGACCATTGAACCGACGAGCTGACCGTTGTAGGTGATATCGTCGGCATCAACGCGCATCAGATATTCTGGCTGAGCCCAAGTGCCGTTGATGATCAGGTCCATCTGCGTAATACCGCCGCGTAGGTACATCAAAGGATGACCTTCCGGTAGAGCCACAAAACGTCTGATATCTGGGATCGCGAACTGTGACAACCGAACACGGAGATCCCTAAACCGTTCGGGAGATACAAGACCATCGACAGCGACAAGTTCAGCTTGCTGACGACGCACAACAAGGTTTGAAATCAGAAACTCGCCATCTGCGACGCGGACGGTGGCAGGCCGCGTGGAAGCCCATTCGAGCCCCTTTTTCCGGTCAAGTGTGCCATGGATCGAGTCGATCAATGCCACCATGGTGTCTCCGGTGGAGGATGCAGACATCACCACCCGACCCTCAATCCCGTTGACGTCAGCTCCGGCAGCGATGTGGTAGGTTGCGAGGCCACCAGTGGCATCCACAGATGCCCGTCGGATCTCGACGGTATTGACGGTGGTGGTTCCGAGAGCTGCGCCCCGCAGACCGACCTTCTCGATGGAAGTGGTCGAATCACGCCAGAGTACTGAAACCAGTCCAGAGAGTTTGGCGGGACCAGCCGCAACGATGAGCGAATCCGCATTGAGCAGGAGGTCTGTCACTTCGAGATCTTCAACATCAAGCGACAGTCGCTCGTCATCAGCTTTCATGCGGCCGTGCGCGCGCGCGCGTGTCGAGATCGTCGTCGAATCCAGGAGAATGTTCACCGGAGAGACATCGACCACGTCGATATCAAAGCGCACATTCAAGGGCACGAACCGGCCAACCCGACGACGCTGCGGAGGCTGAACATGGGCAGCAGCCAGAGGCTGAAGCCGCAGGGACGCCTCGTCGCCGATGGCCGCAGAAAGATCGGCAAATGATTCGATCAGTGCGCTCGGAAGAAAGGTGCCATGCAGCCGCACGGATCCGAAGGGAGCACGAAGTTCAACGTGACGCTCTGCACCCTGCTGCTGACTCGTGATTGAGAGGTCGAATGGCAGCAGTGCTCGGTCACGCAGAGCAAACTCATCGATGTTGGCCGTGACCGACCCAAGCAAACTGTCAAGGACTACGCCAGTTCCCTGGACGCTAAAGCTGCCCGTGAGTACGTCCGGAAGTGACGGTTCGCGCACGAGCGCTGCGAGATCGAGAGCATTAAATGTTGAGTAGAGTTCGTAAACCGGGCGGGCCGTATCCGAAATGTCAATCAACCCCGACATCGAAATGCGTCGTGTCTCGGACTGTTCAAAGAACGCTGTTGTCGAATCCGGACGGTCTACACCAAACCTCACGTCAGCTGTGTCGAACCGTAGCACTCCCGGACTCTCGGCATGCATCTCCATACGTGCCAGTGATACTGGTCGTCCCACAACGATGGAAGGTCGAAGGGAAAGTGCATACACACCTTGCAGATCTCGTGGAGCAAAGCCTCTTCCGCGGGCAACCAGACGTCCGTTGATTGATGACTTCTCCATGTTCGAGGCAAACACCGACGGGTCACCATCGGTGACATCGATGTTCATCGCATAGCTCAGCCCCCGCTGTCCGAAGTAGAGCGTCATTGAACCAACGCCATGGCCCGGGCGGTCGGTTACGTCCGCTTCTATGCGCAAGGAGTCGGCAGGGTGTCCCCGAAGTCGGATCGACCGAGCCGTTGTCCTGGACAGAAAGTCAAGTTTTGGTAGACCGATGAATCGCATCCGCCGCTGCACATCGGCATAGCGGAGTGAAGACTCGCGAACCTCAATGTCCAGTCCAAGCTTTCCGGGCACCGTGATCGACCGAACATCCACGGTACCGCGCAGGTAGCCATCACCAGCGCGTAGGTCGATGTCATCAATGCGAACGCGATCTCCGCTGTAACTCAGCGCTGCACTCAAAGCATAGTCGTCGAGGATATCTACGGAAGGCACGATGTAACGAACGTCTCGTCCGTTGATGCGCTGCGCATTGATCGTTACGTTCAACGGATGACGACGCAATACGTCCGTACCAACCCCCTCTTTCTCAACATCCACACCATCGAGCTCGGCGCTGCAGAGCAGACGGCTGGTCGTTGTGGTCAGATCCAGCATCGGTATGGACGTTCCCTGAGGTCGGATGCGAGCTGCCAATAACAGCTGCAGTACAGAAAGGGGCGCTTGATGCCGATCATAGAACGAACAATGATCGATGCCAAGGATGTAGTCTCGTGCCGGCAGATCAAGCAATGCCGATGCACGCAGCTCAACATTTCGAAGAGAAAGGTGCGCCGGGTCGAACACGCCATGAGGACCATGTGGCGCGGTAGCATCGTCGACATCCACGCTTCCGCGCGAGATCGAGACTGATCGAAGTCGAAGAACAATACTCGGAGTTGCTGTTGTCGTCGTATCCGGCGCACGCAGGAACCGCGAAATGTTCCAGACGGAATCATCACCCCGACGCAGGATCACTTGAGGGGCGTCGATGAAGACACGATTGATGGCAAGAGTCTTCCCCACCAGCGCAGCGATGTCGTAGGATACACCAATACGCTCAGCATTAAGAAGGGGCTTCCCAGCCGATAACAAGACTGGTCGCTCGATGACGACGCCATGAAAGATGTCGATCTTTACAGCATCGCAGTCAAACGACCCAGCGATGTTGTCGTTCACCAGGCTCACAAGACGGGTCGTCAGGAAGGCACGCGCCGTATCAGTCTGTGCCACCAGCACAATCACGGTGGCCAGAATGACGATCGATGCGACAAGTCCATAGCCAACCCGAGCTAGCTTCCACGCCACCGTCCTCCACCGCGATGGAGCCGGTGCTTGTGTGGGTTCAGTCTCTGGTGGCTGTTCGATCATTCACCCTGGGCTTTTGAGTAGCGCGCCTCGCCAGCTGCCTGATTCAGAAGCTCAACGTGACACCAGTGCTTACCGAGTGCCGTTAACTCCTGCAGAAGAGCAAGGACATCCGCGCGTGTAACAGACGTGTCTGCCACATATCTGTTGCGGAAGTGGTCAACCAGCAAAATGTCAGGCGTCGGACCTGGCCATACCTTGGTTCCACGATTGGAAATCAGACGCAGCGTGAATGGCCCAATCTTTTCAGGCATCTGCGGTAGACCATGATTCTCGACGAACACATCGGCACCAACGAGCTGCCATTGCTCAGCTACAAGCGTTGGCTCCTTTGCAGCATTGCTCCGTGCCGGCACGTTCTTGCCTTCTACACCGTCGAGGTTCAGGCGCGCGATGATTCCGGCTGTGAACTCCGTCGTTGAAGCTGTTCCTCCGAGGTCGCGAGTCTTTACACCATCGGCAAGTGCCGTCTCGAGCGCATTTTGGATGGCGGATGCGTAACCGATCAGCCCCATGTACTGGAGCATCTGAATGCTTGAGAGGAGGATTGCCGTCGGGTTGGCAAGTCCCTTACCCGCGATGTCCGGCGCCGAACCGTGCACGGCTTCGAACACCGCACAGTCCCTTCCGATATTACCGCCCGGAGCTACGCCAAGTCCGCCGACGATGCCAGCACAGAGGTCACTGACGATGTCGCCGTAGAGATTTGGCAGCACGAGAACATCGAACTGCTCCGGACGTGACACGAGTTGCATGCAACAGTTGTCGACGATGATGTCGTTTGCCTCGATGTCCGGATACTCGGCGGCCACCTCGCGGAAGACGTTCAGGAACAGACCGTCGCTGATCTTGTGGATGTTTGCCTTGTGCACGCACGTGACCTTCTTGCGGCCCAGCTTGCGGGCTTCTTCGAAGGCGTAGCGGATAGCGGCCATCGACCCCTGACGCGTGATGAGTTTCAGGCATTGGGCGACGTTTGGTGTCTGCATGTGCTCAATGCCGGCGTACGTGTCTTCGATGTTCTCGCGAACGATCAGCACATCAACGTTTTCGAAGCGCGTTTCGACGGCTGGCATCGATTTGGCAAGTCGCACATTGGCATAGAGTTCAAGTGCCTTACGGATGGTCACGTTTACGCTCTTATGTCCACCAGCGATCGGTGTGGTCGTTGGCCCCTTAAGGGCAACCTGATTGCGCTTGATGCTGGCCAGCGTTTCAGGAGGCACACCGTTACCGAACTTTTCGATCGCCTCGAGTCCAGCAATGGCCATTTCCCATTGTACCGGAACCTTCGCGGCGGTGAAGACGTCAATGACGCTTTGACAAATTTCCGGACCGATTCCGTCGCCTTGAATGAGCGTTACTGTGCGCATGTCCATGATGTGGTGATGTCCTGTAGTGTCAGTTAGTGTTTGAGCCGAAATGGGGAGTAAGAGATCAAGCCAGGTTTTCGATCACAACAGCGCTGGCCTCACCACCGCCGATGCAGAGAGTAGCCAGACCGTAGCGCTTATTATGGCGCTTAAGGGCATAGACCAGCGTCGTCAGCACGCGAGCCCCGGACGCGCCGATCGGGTGACCGAGCGCAACGGCTCCGCCGTGCACATTCATTTTCTCGTGCGGGATTCCGAGCTGATTCTTCGCAGCTAGAGCTACAACAGAAAAAGCTTCGTTCACCTCGAACAGATCAATATCCTCAAGTGTAAGTCCGGCTTTGGCAACCACGCGGCGGATGGCTTCCACAGGCGAGGTCGTGAACCAAAGCGGATCCTGGGCGAACGATCCCTGCGAGACGATACGGGCAAGGGGCTTGGCGTTATGCGCCTTCACGGCGGCATCCGACGCAATAACCAGTGCGGCAGCACCATCGTTGATCGTCGAAGCATTGGCTGCCGTAACGGTACCGTCCTTCTTGAAGACCGGCTTGAGCGTCGTGAGCTTTTCAAAGTTCACCTTGCTGGGCTCTTCGTCGGTGTCAATGATGACATCACCTTTACGCCCCTTGACGGTGATCGGCGTGATCTCGTCAGCAAACCAACCCTGAGCCTGGGCATGCTGGGCGCGCTTGTAGCTTTCAATGGCGAACTCATCCTGCGCTTCACGACTGATAGAGCACTCACTGGCACACAGTTCGGCGGCATCGCCCATAGGTACCTGGTTGTAGACATCCCAGAGTCCGTCCCACTGCATCAGATCGACCATGCGTGCGTTGCCAAACTTGACGCCTTTTCGCGAGTCAAGCATCGCATGGGGCGCATTGGTCATCGATTCCTGACCTCCGGCGATCACGATCTCGGCATCCCCGCAGCGGATGGCCTGATCAGCCAACATGACGGCCTTCAGCCCTGAACCACAGACCTTGTTGATCGTCATGGCCTGGACAGACTTCGGCAGACCCGCAAAAATCGTCGCCTGGCGCGCAGGGGCTTGCCCGACACCGCCAGCCAGAACATTACCCATGATCACTTCGTTGACGGCATCGCCGGCAATACCAGCGCGCTCGACGGCTGCACTGATGGCTGCGGCGCCGAGCTGCGGAGCAGAAAAATCGCTCAGTGATCCAAGCAGTGAGCCGATGGGGGTGCGTGTGGCCGAAATGATGTAGGACATGTCAGGATCGGGGTAGAGGTGATACGTTCTGTGGAAAAAGCTGTCAAAAATACCACATTGCGGCGTGTGGACGATGGCGCTACTTCCCTATTTTTGCCTCGCCTCTTCTGGCATCACAGTCATTCATTCCGTCCGTACACTTTGAGAACATCATGAACAAGGGACGCATTGTACAGGTCATCGGCCCCGTCGTCGACGTGGAATTCACCGATGGTCACATCCCCGCCGTTTTGAACGCCATCACCGTCGAGCGCACATCGATCGAGACGGGCACGAAAGAGACGCTGGTCTGCGAGGTGCAGCAGCACCTTGGCGAGGATCGCGTGCGTGCCGTGGCGATTGACTCCACAGATGGTCTGGTGCGCGGCATGGAAGCTGTAGACACCGGAGCCCCCATTTCGGTGCCTGTTGGCCCTTCGGTGCTCGGGCGACTGATCAACGTTGTCGGAGAAGGGATTGACAAGAAGCCCCCTATCACGAGTGAAAAGCGCTGGTCAATTCACCGTCCGTCACCGGCCTTTTCGAGCCTTTCCACGCAAAAGGAAATGTTCGAAACGGGCATCAAGGTGATCGACCTTATTGAGCCATTCACCAAGGGCGGCAAGACGGGTCTGTTCGGTGGCGCCGGTGTGGGCAAGACGGTCATCATCCAGGAGCTCATTCACAACATCGCCAAACAGCACGGGGGATACTCAGTGTTTGCTGGTGTCGGTGAGCGCACGCGCGAAGGCAACGACCTTTATCTCGAAATGACCGAGTCCGGCGTTATCGATAAGACGGCTCTTGTGTTCGGACAGATGAACGAACCACCGGGCGCACGCGCGCGCGTTGCCTTGACGGCATTGACCATGGCCGAATACTTCCGTGACGAAGAAGGCCGTGACGTTCTCTTGTTCGTTGATAACATCTTCCGCTTTACCCAGGCCGGATCTGAAGTATCGGCTCTGCTTGGACGTATGCCATCGGCCGTGGGATACCAGCCGACGCTGGCCACGGAGATGGGTGCCCTTCAGGAGCGCATTGCTTCGACCGATCGTGGATCGATCACCTCCGTGCAAGCCGTGTACGTGCCTGCTGATGACCTTACCGACCCTGCTCCGGCCAACACCTTCTCGCACCTTGACGCTACAACGGTTCTTAGCCGTCAGATCGCTGAGCTGGGTATCTATCCGGCCGTAGACCCGCTGGACTCGACATCTCGGATCCTCGACCCATTGGTGATCGGTAACGAGCACTACACGACGGCTTCCCGTGTGAAGAAGATCCTGCAGACCTACAAGGACCTTCAGGATATCATCTCGATCCTCGGTATGGACGAGCTTTCCGATGATGACAAGCTGACCGTGTACCGCGCCCGCAAGATCCAGCGGTTCTTTTCGCAGCCGTTCCACGTTGCTGAGCAATTCACAGGTTTCCCTGGACGCTACGTCAAGATCAGCGATACGATCGCCGGCTTTAAGGCCATTCTCGACGGAGATGTGGACGAAGTGCCCGAAGCGTTCTTCAGCTATAAGGGTACGCTTGACGAAGTTCTTGATGCTCACAAGAAGTCGCAGAGCTAAACCATGGCAGACCGCACGCTCACGATCAGCATCGTTACGCCACAGGAGACTGCCTTTGAAGGCAAGGGTCTTGCTGTTAGCGTTCCCGGTGCCCACAGCCCCTTTCAGGTGCTCTACAATCACGCCCCTATCATCTCCTCGCTTGAGCCGGGAGTGATCAAGATCGAGGATGAGAACAACCACGTGCTGGTGTTCGCCGCCCGCGAAGGGTTTGTGGAAGTGCTCCAGAACAACGTCAATATTATCGTGCAGGAACTTGTACCTGCTACCAGCATTGACCTCGCCGCTGCAGAAGCTGAGTACGAAGAGGCACATGCGGCATCCAGTATAGGATCGGATCGTGGTGCGCGCGAAACAGCACGCGGTGTAGCCTTGTGGGCCGCCACGCGTGCACGTGCAGCACGCGCACTCCGCGAAGGAGCCTGAGCGACACCGATCGCATCGTCATGAAAAGACAAAGGGGCGTGTGTTATGCACAGCCCCTTTTTTGTTTTCAGCCGGAACCATGCTTTGCCCTATTTTTGCCCATGCGAAGCGAAAAAATCCTCTATGAAGGCATCACCTTTGATGATGTCCTGCTGGTTCCGCGCTACTCCGAAACCCTCCCGCGCGATGCCAATACCACTGCCCGCCTCACGCGTGATATAACGCTACGAATCCCGATCATCAGTGCCGCCATGGACACGGTGACCGAAGCGGCGATGTCTATCGCTATCGCTCGCGAAGGGGGCATGGGGATCATCCACAAGAACATGACCATTGAGCGTCAGGCCGAAGAGGTCGACCGCGTCAAGCGTTCCGAAAGCGGTATGATTCGAAAGCCGATCACGATGCATCGCACAGATACGGTGCGTGATGCCCGCGAGCTCATGTCACGCTATCGCGTGTCTGGCTTCCCGGTGGTCGATCAGGACAACCGGCTCGTTGGAATCGTTACCAACCGCGACCTGCGCTTTGCGCGCAACGCCGATGATGCCATCGAACAGATCATGACGAGTGAAGGCCTGATCACCGCATCGGTCGGCACAACGCTGGAGGATGCTGAACAGGTGCTGCACGAACATCGAATTGAGAAGCTCCCGATCGTTGACGCCGCAGGATTGCTCGTGGGCCTGATGACCGTCAAGGATATCTCAAAGAAGCAGAAGCATCCAAGCGCAGCCAAAGATGAGCTCGGACGCCTGCGCGTTGGAGCGGGCGTTGGAATTGCTGGCGACACGATCGAACGCGTTGCCGCTCTTGTCGATGCTGGCGTAGACGTCGTTGTTGTCGATACAGCACACGGGCACACCAAGGGCGTGATCACCATGGTCAGTGCCATCAAGAGTCGTTGGGTGGATCTCAACGTTATCGCGGGGAATATTGGCACCGGGGAGGCTGCTGAAGCCTTGATCGACGCCGGCGCAGACGGTCTGAAGGTCGGTATCGGACCCGGTTCGATCTGCACAACACGCGTGGTTGCCGGCGTCGGTGTACCACAGATCACGGCGATCATGAGCGTGTCCGAGGTTGCCTCGCGTCATGGCGTGCCCGTGATCGCCGATGGTGGCATCAAGCAGACAGGCGATGTGCCCAAGGCAATCGCTGCCGGAGCTGACACGGTCATGGTCGGTGGCATGCTGGCCGGACATGAAGAATCTCCTGGTGAGAAGATCCTGCTTGAAGGTCGTGCCTACAAGACCTACCGCGGCATGGGCTCAATTGGTGCCATGGGTCAGGGCTCGGCAGACCGGTACTTTCAGGACGTTGAGGATGAGATCGCCAAGCTCGTACCGGAAGGTATCGAGGGACGCGTTCCGTACAAGGGTCCGGTGGCAGATACATTGTATCAGCTTGTTGGCGGACTTCGTGCGGCGATGGGCTATTGTGGCTGCGGCACAATCGACGAGATGAAGGCCGATGCACGGTTTGTCAGAATGACAGCAGCAGGTCTACGAGAGTCGCATCCACACGATGTGATCATCACGAAAGAATCTCCGAACTACTACACCCGATAACACATGCCAACATCATCACAGCGCGCCATTGCCGAGCAGCGCCTGGCCACAATTCGCCAGAGTCTCTCAGCGCACAAGCTTGATTCGATCATCATCGCTCATCTTCCGAGTATTCGCTACATCACGGGATTCTCGGGCTCCTATGCCACGGTGGTCGTAACAAAGAAGAAGCTCTACTTCGTTACGAATGATCTCTACGAGGTGCAGGTCCGCAAGGAGCTCATCCAGCATGCGGGTCTCGAGGTTCTTGTCGATCGGGACCCATGGGGAGCGCTCGCCCGTTCTGGAGCGATTGCATCGATGAAGTCCGTGGGATTCGACCCAGGCAGGCATTCCCATGCCGGATTTCTGAGTATGAAGAAGCATCTTAAAGGGGCTACCCTTACGCCGTTGCCAGGTCACATTGATGCTCTGCTACTACCGAAGAGTTCCTCTGAGGTCGCCAGTATCAGCAAGGCGGCTGACATTACCAGTCGCGCCTACGAGAAGATGCTCGGCATGGTTGAACCTGGTATGACCGAGCGTGATGTGGCCACGTTTCTTGCGACAACTACCCGTCAGATGGGTTCCGAAAAGGATGCATTCGACATCATCGTGGTGGCGGGTGCACGCTCTGCAATGCCCCATGGCCGTGCCAGCACAGCAAAGATCAAGTCGGGTGATGTGATCACCGTTGACTTCGGCTGCTGCGTCGATGGTCTCTACAGCGACATGACGCGGACCTTCTGCGTCGGCACGCCATCGAAGAAGATCGTGGATGTGTTTGCCGTTCTCTACCAAGCACATATGTCTGCCCTCGATGCCGCTGTATCAGGCGTCATTGCATCAGATCTTGACAATGCAGCACGCTCGGTCATCGCATCGGCCGGATACGGGGACTTCTTCCGCCATTCGCTGGGACATGGCCTCGGCTATGAGGTTCACGAGAATCCGCGCGTCACAGCATTGAACACGAAAGAAGCACTCCCTACAAACTGCGTTGTGACCATCGAGCCTGGGATCTATCTGCCGGGCAAGTTCGGTATGCGCATCGAGGATGATGTGGTCATTACACCAAAGGGTCCGAAGATCCTCACCACAGCCCCACGCGAACTGGTGATCGTCTGAGCCCATCCATGCATCAACTTTCGGTTCTGGCTTTCGCCTACTACTTCCCGCCGATGGGGCTCAGTGGTGTACAACGTGTAACGAAGTTCGTGAAGTATCTGCCGGATTTTGGCTGGCATCCGCACGTCATCACGACCGGCCCTGTGGCGTACTATGCCCACGACCCATCCTTGCTTGAGGAACTCGAAGGTCGCGAGATCGTGATTCACCGAACCGAAGGGGCTGAGGTTAATGCAAAGCTCAAGGATAAGGGCACGGTGCGCATGCCTCGCGAGTTCTTCCGAAAGATCTTGCGTAAGGCCAGTGATACGATATACGTGCCCGACAACAAAAAGGCTTGGTCAAACCAGGCTCTCGAATTGGGACGTCGGCTTGTACAGGAACACGAGTTTGATGTCATCTTTGTCAGCGGTCCACCGTTCTCCACCATGTCCGCGGCTGCTCAGCTAAGCATTGAGACGGGCATTCCACTGGTAGTGGATTATCGTGACCTTTGGTTTGGCAACCAATTCCACTTCTACCCCACATACTGGCACTCGCACAAGCACCAGATGCTCGAGCGGGAGGTCCTACGTGTAGCATCGCGTGTTACGGTTACCAACCGACGCATCAAGGAGCACCTCATTCGGCGTCATGACTTCCTCTCCTCAGAAGAGGTAGTGATCATTCCGCACGGATACGATCCGGCTGACCTTTCAGGTCATACCCGTAAGCGGGGTAACGACGGCAAGTTTCGTCTGACGTATTCGGGCATCTTCTACGACATCGTCACGCCCATCCCGTTCTTCAAAGCCGTCAAACGCGTACGTACTGAACGTCCTGACATACCGCTTGATCTTCATTTCGTGGGCCTGCTGCGTGACGAGTATCGCAAGGCCGCCCAGCGCATGGGGCTCATGGATATCATCACCGACCATGGTTACTGCGCACATCGCGAAGCCGTCTCAATGCTGCTCGAAAGCGATGCTCTCTGGATGATGGTCGGCAATACACGCAACGCTGACACGATCTCGAGTGCAAAGCTTTACGAGTACTTCGGCACCCGAAAGCCCCTTCTCGTGAGCGTACCCGATGGGGCCCTTCGTAAGGATGCTGAGCGCTACGGGGCTTCGTGGATCACAGACCCGATGGACGTTCCGGCCATCGCCGCAAGCATCATTGAGATGTACGAGCACTTCAAGCGTGGCTCACTCCCAACGCCCAACCAGCCCGTCGTTGATGGTTTTAACCGCATCAGCCTCACAGAGCACCTAGCAAAACAGTTTGCAATGAGCACGAGAGTGGTGTGAGGTGTGAGGTTTTGGGTTTTGGGTTTTGGGTTTTGGGTGTTGGGTGTTGGGTGGTAGGTGTTGGGTGTGTCGAAATCATCCACAGGTAGATAACACATCGTGTGCCAATCCCACTTGTGTACCCAAAACCTAAAACC
>CAYMTW010000017.1:13609-22837 GCA_964393485.1 uncultured Melioribacter sp.
ACCCAAAACCTAAAACCTAAAACCCAAAACCTAAAACCTAAAACCAATCACCTAACTATCTCCAGCACGATCTCGCTCACGTCCTTGATGCTAACGCTGTCGATCTTATCAGCTGCTTTGACGCCGTCGGTGATCATTGTGGTGCAGAAGGGGCAGTTGACAGCGATGGTGGAAGCACCGGTGGCCAGAAGCTCATTCGTCCGGACGATGTTGACGCGATCGCCCACGTGTTCTTCCATGAACATGCGGCCGCCACCAGCACCGCAGCACAGGCCGCGGTCCTTGGATCGAGCCGGCTCGAGGATCGTTAGTCCCGGAACATTTTCGAGTGTGGCGCGAGGAGCTTCATACTCGCTGTTGTAGCGACCGAGGTAGCACGAGTCGTGATACGTGATGGTTTCCTTGGAAAGCTTCGTGCGGTCCACCTTCAGACGACCGGAGTCGATGAGTTCCTTGATGAACTGCGTGTGATGGGTGATCTCGGCATTGAAGCCATACTGCGGGTATTCATTCTTTAGGCTGTTGAAGCAATGCGGACACGTAGCCACGATTTTCTGGACGTTGTAGCGCTGGAAGGTCTCTACGTTGGTCTTCGTCAGCATATCGGCCAGATACTCATTACCTGTGCGGCGTGCAACATCGCCCGTGCAGTTCTCTTCAGTTCCAAGGATGCGGAAGTCCACACCGGCGATCTGCATCAGTTCGGCGAAGGCCTTGGTGGTCTTCTTTGCGCGCTCGTCATACGAGCCGGCACAGCCAACCCAGAACAGAACTTCCATGGACCCATCTTCGGCCGCTGTCTTGATGCCCATTCCGTCGGCCCAGTTGGCTCGATCAGCCTGACCAAATCCGCCCCATGGCACAGAATTGGTCTCCATGTTGCCATAGATGTCTGGGAGAAGTGCAGACTCATCGTTGAACTGCGATTCCATCATGACCATTGAGCGGCGCATGCCGACGATGGCAGGCACGTGCTCGATGTTTACCGGACATTCCTGCATACAGGCACCGCATGTTGTGCAGGCCCAAAGAGCATCGGGAGAGACGTAATCACCGATCAGCTTCTTATCCCATACGGCTTGTTCGTCGGTGGTAAGTTCGCCCCCTTGCTCCTTTTTCAGGATCAGCGGTGCCTTGTCCATTGTTCGATCGTGGATGGCCACGATAATGCCGCGCGGATCGAGGACCTTGCCCGTTTGATTCGCCGGACACACGCTCGTGCAGCGTCCGCAGTGGGTGCAGGTATAGCCATCGAGCAACGACTTCCATGAAAGATCTTCGATGTCAACAACGCCGAACTTTTCGACGCCTTCTTCTTCGAAGTTGATCGGCGCCATGGCATTCGTTGGTTGAAGGGGGCCAAGGAACACGTTCGGGATCGACGTCAGAACGTGCAGGTGTTTCGAAAACGGCAGATAGTTCATGAAGGCCAGGATCAGCAGTGCGTGCATCCAGAAGGCTACATAGAACACCGTTGAGGACACATCTCCGAGGATGGCTGCAAGCCCCTTGCCAAGTGGGTGAGCCACCGGACGCACCGCCCAGGAGAAATCGGCTCCGTGAACCGGGCCACGCAGGGAGTTCTGAACCAGCAAGGCCGTTACGATGCCGAAGATCGTCAGCAGGATCATGCCCGCTTCGACCTTTTCAGCTTCGACCTGCAGACGCTTGACCTTGGTGACGTAGCGGCGCCATAGTGACATCATGGTACCCACGATAATGAGCAGACAGAAGAAGTCTGTCAGGATCGTGATACCTGAATAGACAGGTCCCAAGAAGTTGAATGACCAATCATCGTTGATTCCCTCGAGAACCATCTCTGCCGCTGAGAACAGCAGAACGAGGAAGCCCCAGAAAATGCCGGCATGGATCGGACCAGCGACCTTGTCACGCAAGATCTTGCTCTGACCGAAGCCCACGACAAGTGTCGTGCGCAGCCGTTCAGCGATGCGGTCGAATCGATTGTCGGGTTTGCCTACGCGAAGCCATGCGATCAGTCGTGCTGCGTTACGGGAGAAAATGCCTGCTGCTGCCAGCAGAACAATGACGAAGATGACGTTCTTGGTTTCCATGCGTTCCTCTTTTGCTGTGGCAAAAATACCAAACAGTATGTTTGTGGTTTATCGAACATCTGGAGTGATCGTGGGTCGCATTGTCAGCGTAGAAGAGGCCATCTCGGCGGTTCAATCGGGACATCGGCTCTATCTGCACTCGGTTGCCGCCGCTCCGCAGACGCTTATCCATGAGCTTGTGCGCCAGGCGCCGCGCCTGCGCAATGTCGAAATCGTCCACATGCACACGGAAGGCCCAGCACCCTACGCTGAGCCACAGTACGCAGAGAACTTTCGGGCCAACTGCCTCTTCATCGGAGCGAACATGCGTCCGGCCATCCGCGAAGGTCGGGCCGACTTCACGCCAGTGTTCCTATCGGAGATCCCTCAGTTGTTTCGCTCGGGAACTCTGCCCATCGACGTTGCGCTGATCAATGTCTCGCCCCCTGACAGACATGGCTTCTGCTCGCTTGGCGTGACGGTTGAAGCGGCACACGAGGCATTACATTCGGCTCGCATCGTCATTGCCCAGATCAACCCGCGCATGCCCCGTACTCATGGAGACGCGTTGGTACACCGTGACTCGATCACCTTCATGGTGGAGGTGGACGAGCCCATCTTCGAGATTCAGCCTCCTGCCCTTGGTGACGTTGAGCGTCGTATTGGTGAGCACGTTGCTACGCTTGTCGAGAATGGGGCCACCCTGCAGATGGGGATCGGCGCTATCCCTGATGCGGTTCTGCATCACCTCGGGTCGCATGCGGACCTGGGAATCCATACCGAGATGTTTAGTGATGGCTTGCTGCCACTGATCGAGAAGGGTGTGGTCACCGGACGTCAGAAGGCCGTTCATCCCGGGAAGATTGTCGCAACCTTTGTGATGGGAACCCGTAAACTCTACGACTTCATCGACGACAATCCCATGGTGGCAATGCTCGATGTTGCCTACGTCAACAATCCGGCTACCATCCAACGCAACCCCAAGGTCACAGCCATCAACAGTGCTATCGAGGTCGACCTCACCGGACAGGTGTGCGCCGATTCCATTGGCCCCGTGCCCTATTCTGGCGTAGGGGGCCAAGTGGACTTCATGCGAGGAGCTGCACGGTCTGAAGGTGGACGACCTATCATTGCTCTGCCATCGCGCACCGGCAGCGGTATTGCGCGGATCACATCACTGCTAAAGCCTGGCGCCGGTGTGGTATCCACACGAGCCCATGTGCATTGCATCGTCACTGAGTACGGTATTGCTCAGCTGCATGGCCGCACGATCCGTGAGCGAGCCCGGGCGCTGATCGCTATTGCCCATCCGGATGACCGCGAGCGACTTGAACGCGAGGCACTTGAACACTGGCACATCCGTGTATGAGGGCCCTATGAAATCGTCATCTGTCATGATCACACTCGTCAGTGGCGCTCTGGCCGCGTTGCCAGTCGTGGCGCAGCACGCACCAGAGGTGGCCTCACCACGCGTGCTGACTGACGTGATAGCCCTACGTGGCACGACGATTGGTGCTCCTGCGCGCTGTGATGTATACGTGGCCGTGCCCTATCAGATTCTGCAGTTCACGGCCCATGAAGGGAAGATGCTGGCTGAGTACTCGGTCTCGATCACTGTTCGAGATTCACTAGGATCGAGGCTGATCGATACAACGTATCGGCGCAACATTGTTGAAGAATCGTATGCGGTTGCCCGGGGGACGACTGGGAAATCTGACAATTCTGTCCGACGCTTTGATCTGCGTCCAGGTTCCTACACCGTGGAGGTTGTCATTGCCGATGTGTTCGGCCGTCGCGACAACGTCAGTTCCCGATCGATCAGGGTTCCGGAGTACAATGTCTCCCCTGTGGAGCTGAGTACACCGATGTACGTCAGTCAGGTTGAGCAGCGCGGTACGCGCTATGCTATCACTCCGTTTGTAGGCGACGTGGTCTGGCTGACCGATGCCCCACTCTTTGTCTTTCTTGAAGCCTACATCAGCGGCCAAGCACGCTCACTGCGGTATCACTGGACGTTGACTCGTAGCGACGGTCGCCGGGCCCTTCAGGGTCGAAGCGATGTGGTCCGGTGTGAACGCGTGGCAACCCAGAGCTTCTTCCCCTTGAACATCGAGCAGCGTCTGCTCCCTGGAACTTACACTCTTCAGATCAATGCACACCCCGTCTTGGCTGATGGGAGCTCCGATACGACCGTGATCGAGGCGACGGCCAGCCGCACCTACAGTATCCCGCGCACCTTGGCTGGGGACGTTGTTGCCGATCTGAAAAAAGCCACCAAGCAACTGATCTACGTAGCCGATCAGGATCAGATCGATGCGATTCTCAATGCCCCCTCAGAGGGTCAATCACTCACACTGTTCGAGGAGTTTTGGAAGGGGCTCGACCCCACGCCAGGCACGCTCAAGAACGAAGCCTTTGACGAGTATTTTGGTCGTATCGACGAGGCCAACAAGCGATTCAAATCCTATAATGAGGGATGGCTCACAGACATGGGGCGAGTCTTTATTGTCTATGGTGAGCCCCTTACTACCGAGCGCCTGATGAGTCCAAATGGAATCTCACGGATCGTTCGCTGGATCTACCCCAACAACATCACTTTTACCTTTGAAGACACATCGGGCTTCGGGGACTTCCGTCTGCGTAGTGGTATGTTCGGCAGTGGGAAGTACCGGTACCAGGGCCGATAAGTCAGTCCACTGAAAAAGAAAACGGCCGTCCGGCAAATTGCCGGACGGCCGTTCGTGTATGAGGCCTGAGAAGGTTTAGCGGGCGATCACCAGCGACATCACAGCGCGATCGGCGCCGTTACCGGCAACGACCGTGTATGCACCGGACGTCAGCGCTGAAGCATCAACGTTGACGACTTCTACACCGTTGACCATACCACCGAAGAGAGTGGCGACTTCCTGACCAGCAGCATTGACCACTGTCATGCGAACATCACCATTTGCACGCAGGCGGATAGCTGACGAGGAGCTGACTGGGTTGGCACCGACAAGTGTCATACCAATAGCACCAGTTTCGCTGACGACGTCAGTTTCGACCGAGCTCGTTGTTGCCGTGCCGCGAAGCTGCACGATAGCC
This sequence comes from uncultured Melioribacter sp., assembly GCA_964393485.1. Lineage (GTDB taxonomy): Bacteria > Bacteroidota > Ignavibacteria > Kapaibacteriales > Kapaibacteriaceae > UBA10438. The sequence continues at coordinate 18,745 of CAYMTW010000017.1, forward strand.
TGAGCATCGTTGTTTGTGATGGACAGGGCGGCCGAAGCCGACTTAGCCATTGTTGGAGCAAAGCGCACAGTGACCGTGCGGCTACCGTTCGGAGCAATCACAACGTTCGAGCCATCAACGCCACCAGCCGTGACCGAGAACATCGAGGCATCGGCACCCGTGAGAGTCATTGCTGAGATCTCAAGGTTGGCCTTGCCTGTGTTCGTGATTGTGAACGACTGATCCTTTGTCGAACCTGTGGCAACCGTGCCGAAGCTGATGTTCGTGTTATTCAGAGAGATCGTTGGACGATCGCCAGCAGGCATGAGGTAATCAAGGATGCGCTGCATAAGGACCTTACGAGCAGCCGCATCGCTGACGTGCTCAACACCCCAGGCGGAGAAGACCACGCGACCTTGACCTGAGTTCTCACAGCGGATACCGACAAGGTTGGTTGTCTTACTGTCGGAATACGACCAGCCCGCAGACTTGGAACCGGCATTGATCGAAAACGCGTCTGTAACCTGGCAGTACCACGGCCAGCTTGTCGTCGGACGGTTGAGATTCCAAACAGCGGCCGTTCCCTTATCGTTCTGACCAAGGGGCTCAGTGGCAACACCATTGAGAGTGAATGGCGTCAGTGTGTTACCGGAGTAGCGGTTCGTGGTGGCAAGCAGCTTCAGGCCAAGCGTCTCCGTGAACCATGCGTTGGCTTCTGGATACCCCGGCTGAGTCTGATTGTCAGGATACGTGGCAACAGCCATACCCATCGGGGCAGACACATACACGCCCTTGCCCTGTGACGTCATGAGAACAGCCAGCTGTGCAACACCTGGGATGCTAAACCGGCCATCGATGCCGACGCAGAAAACACCGGCATCAAACTCCGTTGGCGGGAACGCTTGGAGTGCTTCGTTTGTCGCTGGGATATAGGCAGCGTCCTTGGCGAATGATGTCTGTGCAGCCGACAGGTACTGTCCCTGCGCACCAGACGAGATTCCAGCATACACTGCAACACGGGTACCCTCGGTGAGGTAGCCAAACAGCCCCTTACCATCCTTGCTGATTCCAGTGGTGACGTTTGCAGCTGCAACCACTTCAATAGCGGCAAAGCTCGCGACATCAGGACCCGTTGTGGTTGCCTTGACCTTCACGCTACCGTTAGCAGGAATGTCGAAGACATCCTTGTCAAGGTTCACAGTCCAGCCAGCCTGATTCAGTGCATCGGTGTTCGATACGCTAAGAGTGACCGAAAGCGGCGCACTGGTAGGGTTCTTGACGGTCAGGTTCTGGGTCTTGCTGGCCTGGCGACCGATCTTTTCCCAGACTGTGCCATCAACAGTGACGATCGGCTGATAAACGATCAGATTCGTACCGGCTTGAATGACTTCGCGCGTGGCATTGTTCTGGATATAAGCGATCACGTACTGCTGACCCGAAGGCCACGTTTCCTGACCCTTGCGAGTGTAGGTAAAGTCAAATGTCTGATCCTTTGTGCCATCAATGCTGAGAGCCGTGCCACCAGCGTTTGGCAGCATCTTGTTCATGGCGTCATCAAACTCTTCTTCGCCATTGCTGTTGGCAAGGCGCGAAGGCAAACCTGGGATCTGTGTGTGGTAGGAAACCACAGCTACGTGAAGCTTGTGTGCCTTAAGATCAACATTCGTGGTGACGGTGACCTTGACAGCTCCGCCGTCGGCCGTTGGTGTGTGGACGACGTCGATCTTACATGGCGACTTCTTGGCGTTGTCGGCCTTGACGGCAGCAAGAATCGTTGGGCCTGCAGAGGCGCTCAGACCAACCTTCTTGCCATTCAGGTAACCATCGGGGATACCACTGACAGCGTAGAACGTCTTGCGCGCGTCGTTGTCCACTGGGTTGTCAAGGTTGAACGGATCGTTCGGTGCAGGCCAGTTCATGTGGAACCGAACCGACACAACGCCGTTGGCTGGTGAGATAACATCCTTGAGCATCACACCTACTGGTGCGCATGGAGGGCATGTCGCACTGGTGAACTCTTCAAGAACGGAAAGACGGTCGTAGGTATTCTGGGCAGAACTACCAACGACACCAATGAGCAGACTCATCATGACGACGAGTGACTGCAAGTGTCTACGTGTTTTCATCCACGTCTCCTGGGGTGATAAAGATGGAATGTGAGTTTCGATTCAGAGTTGCTCAAAATACGATGTTTCCCCATTCGGCAAAGCCCCCTGACAGGCCCTGAACGTGTCAATGGTTATCCACCGCCCCCCCCCTATTTTTTACCCTTGCCGTTTCGTGGCTTGCGCGGGTCTTGAAGGGACTGGCCTGGCAGTGACTTGCCCTGGGCAGCTGCCATTTCCTGCGCTTCACGCATCTTCTTCTGAAGCCACGATTCCTTTTTGGGCATCTTCTTGAGGTCGGCCAGTGTGAGCTGCTTCTTGGAGAACTTCTTCTGCCAGACGGTCTGCGCAATAGCTACGACGTTGAACACGAAGTAGTAGAGGTTGAGTCCAGATGGCAGGGAGGAGAACATAAGCGTCAGCATGATCGGCATCATGTACACCATGGCCTTCTGACGAGGGTCCGTCAGAGCCTGCTTCTGCTGAATGAACATGGTAGCTCCCATGAGCAGTGCCAGACCCGAGAAGTGGTCGACGTTGAACAGCGGGAGCTTGAATGGAAGCGAAAGAATCACATCCGGTACGCTGAGGTCGGTGATCCAAACAGGCAGGAAGCCCTGCTGGCGAAGGTCAATATTGAGGTTCAAAACCGAGTAAAGGGCATAGAGGAATGGCATCTGCAGGACAAGCGGCAAGCAGCCCCCTGCCGGATTGATGCCGTACTCGGAATAGATCTTCATGGTCTCCTGTTGCTGGCGCTGCATGTCGTCCGGATACTTCTCGCGTGCCTGGTTGATAAGGGGCGCGACGAGCTGCATCTTCTTGGCAGATTCCATCTGGCCGATGCTGAGCGGATAGAGCAGGGCCTTCATGAGAAGGGCGAAGAGCAGAATGGCAATTCCGTAGTTGGGAATGCCAAGGTGGATAAGCTTCAGCGTCGGTAGCATGAAGTACTCGCCGATCGGCTTCACGATCCACTTCCAGCCGAAATTCATGATACCAGTCAGACCATACGTGCTGAGGGTATCGTACTGCATGGGTCCTACATAGAGCCGCGTTGTCACCCCGCCCTGACCCTCGGCAAGGGGCACCTGCAGACCGAGACCATAGCGCTCCATGATACCTTCCTTCGGCAGACCGATCTTGATGCCGCTCACGGTAGCCTTGCCGGTAAAGCCAGACTCTGGCAACATTGCTACGGCGAAGTACTTCGAGCGCGTAGCCACAAAATCAACTGCGCCCTTGGAGGTATCACGACGCGTGTCAGTGAATGACTCCGCTTCGAACTCGGTGATGTTGCCGGCTTCGGAAATGATACCGACAGCATTGTTTGACTCATCGACGCTGCTCTGCTCCTGGTAGCGGATGCCGCCTCGCCACTCAAGATGCACCTGACGAGCACGCTTGTGAAGGACTGGATCGAAGCCCGTCATCTGAAGTCCGGCTATCACATCGTAGTGATCAGCTGTGAATCGATAGGTTCGAACGATCTTACCACCAAAGGCGGTCGTGGCCGTTGCCGTGATCACCACGGAGTCACCAGACTTGACATCCACCAGATCACTGCTGACATCGAACGCAAACGGGACATCCTTGGCCTTGACGGTGTCGATGACACCGCCAGCGCCCACTGTGTCGCTCTTTGCAAGGAACCAGAAGCCGAACTCGTGCACACCGGGCTGCACAACATCCACCACTGCCGCCGGATTTTCTAGCCGATACCATGGCTTGTAGTTCATCAGCTTCCACGAACGAACCGTGGCTCCAAATGAGCTCAACCGGATGGTATAGAGCGGCGTTACCACCGTTAGCATCCGCGTCGGTGCCGGAACGAACTGCACCGGAGACCGATCCCCGCCCGAAGCCGATGCGATGGTCTGAACAGTACTGACCTTGCCTTTCGGCTGCGCTACAGGGGGCTTCGCAGGCTGCTGAAGAAACACCCATATCCCCACGACGAGGGAGATGAGAATGATGCCGATGATTGATTGACGATCCATTGTTCAGGT
>CAYMTW010000017.1:22937-38265 GCA_964393485.1 uncultured Melioribacter sp.
CGACGAGGGAGATGAGAATGATGCCGATGATTGATTGACGATCCATTGTTCAGGTGTGAGGTTTGAGGTTTGAGGTTTGAGGTTGTCTGACGGCTATGGCTCTACGATCGGTGATTCGGGGGAACCGGGTCATAGCCTCCGGGATGGAGCGGATGGCAGCGGCCAATGCGACGGATGGCCAGAATGGAGCCTCGCAGGGCACCATGATTCTGAATGGCCTCGATGGCATAGACTGAACAGGTGGGCTGGAAACGACACGATGATGGAAGGAACGGCGAAATCAGGGATTTATACATTCTGATCAGGCCGATCAGCACCGATGAAACCGGATTTGTCATCCTGGGCCCCCTGACTGTGAGGGGGCTTGACGTAGCAGCTTGTCGAGGGTTTCGATCATGTGCGACTCAACGTCGGCGAGACGCAATTCCATCGGCGATGCTGGAGCTTGACGCCAAATAAAGATCAGGCGACCAATTCCGCGTTCGTGAAGCTCATTTGTCCGAACCGACACCTGATGTCTTGCACTTTCGCGCAGAAGTCTCTTGACGCGATTGCGCATGACGGCACGCGGGGCAATTCTCTTGGCAATGGTCACACCGACCAGAATTGGTGCAGTTGATTCACCGTCTGACGGCTTTACTTCGGCCGTTAATGACAACGGTCCGGACGTAACACGACGTCCGGACCGAAGGATTTCTTCGAATGCTCCAAAGCCTTTCAGCGGCCTGCAATGGATGCGGCTACCGAGCACGGCAACGGGCTAGTTATCGGGCAAAACCGACGGCGATGCGGGCGCGGCCCTTCGCACGACGGCGGGACAGCACTTTACGGCCGTTCTTCGAGGCCATGCGGGTGCGGAATCCGTGCGCATTAACGCGACGGCGGCGACTTGGTTGATAGGTACGCTTCATAGGAGTTCTCGACGTGTCGTGTGATGACGTTCGTTTTTACATGAACGACAAATATACACAGGTTCAGTTGATATTCGTCAGCCCTGGCGGAAACGGATTATGCTGTCCGTCCACATTGATCTCACCGTACTGATTCTCGTACTTGCCGATGTTATCGGCAAGCGCATGGAGCAGCAGCTTGGCATGTTGCGGTGTCATCACGATCCGGGCATGCACCCGAGCCTTCGGAACGCCGGGCAGGATTCGTGTGAAGTCCACCACGAACTCGGCAGGCGAGTGCGAGATGATCGCAAGATTGGAGTAGATGCCTTCGGCTTCCTTCTCACCGAGTTCGATGGTCATCTGCTGTTGTTGCTCGTTCTGTTCATTTGCCATTGATCTTCGCCCCTTTTGCTTGTGCTTCTTTCATTTTGTCCATCATCTTGTTTCGTGCGTACAGGCCTTCCATGACGCGGTAGTAGTTCGGATCATTTGAGTACTTCACCTCGAGAGCCTCAAGTTCACTGATGAGGGCCTTGACCTTTGCCACATCCTTGCGTACTTCGTACGTGTTGGCAAGGTCTGCGATTACGCTAAAGTCGTCCTTGAAACGCGCTGAAACCTTTCGCAAACGCTCAAAATACCCAGCCGAACGCGTCAGAAAAGTCATGTACGTGGTATCCATAACGTGCTTCGGGTTCTTATCCATCAGCTCGAACTGCGCCTGCTGACGCAGGCCGGCGATGTTCTTTGCATTTGCAGCGCATTCGTACAAGGCTACTTCGTTGCTTGGTTCCAGCGCAAGCACCTCTTCACCGATACGAAGGGCATCGTCATAGCGCTCCGTGTTGGTGTACATCGTCATCAACTCTACGCGAGGCTCCACGGCCGATGGGTCCTTTGCCACACGTGCCGACAGTTCGCTGATGGCCAGGTCGGCTTTGCCGGAGCGAGTCATGGCCTGCCCTCTCAGCGCGCTGAGTTCCTTGTCCTCGGGCTTGGCCTTGGCAACAATGTCTGCCCACTGCAATGCCTCGTCAAATCGGCCACGTGTGTACTCTATATAGGCAGCATTCTTCAGGGGGCCAACGGTAACAATGCGCGGACGCAGGATCTCTTTTTCGATGAGCGTTGCCGGTGGATCGTAGCGCCACCCTTCAACAATAGCGTCATCAGTGCTTTCGGTGTAGGAGAAGAGGATTGCCCGCTTTCCACCGATCACGAAGGCATCACCGTAAAGAACACCCTTGTCGAGGCTGTCCATCTTGGTACTCTTCGGCGTGCCAAGCGTCTTGATCATCTGCCCGCGGGTGGATCCCAACGTCACGCCGGAAGAAGTGATCGCCTCAATGGCAGCTTTCTCTGCAGCGTAGTAACTGGTGTAGGCCTCCAGCGCTCGGGCGGTATCGCCCAGACGTTCACTGGTTTCACCCACATTGGCATACACATCAGAATATTCAGGTCGGATGCGCAGTGCACTTTCAAAAGAACTCAGTGCTTCGTGCAATTTGGCCTGGTCACCCTTGGATGACATTGCCTCGCCGTAGGACTTGAGCCCCTTGTTATAGGCCGCTGCCCATTGCTGGAACAGCGTAACTCCGGCAACATCTCGCTGATCAGGCTTGATACTCGGGCTAGCCAGAGCACGTTGGTACATCAGCGCCGAGCTGTCTGGCTGCTCAAGTCCATCATAGACGCTAGCCAGAAGAATCATCGCATCGACATTGTCGGGATTGACAGCCAGAGCATTCGTCAACGACTGCTTGGCCTTGGAAAAATCCTTCTGCTGCACGGCTCGACGCGCGGTGGTCATATCAGCCGAACCGCACTGGAATCCCTGCACAAGAACAGCGGCCGCAATTGCGCCGACGTAGAGCACGGAGAAACGTTTCATCGCAGACATCCTTCGGGGGTGTTATCGGGAGCTGCGAAGATACGCCTCCGACTGTTCTCGAGTCTCGTTAACAATTCCACGAACGAGCACCTCGGCTCGTTCACGGGCTTTGCCAACTTTGCCCATCAGCTCGCGCGCATGAGACACTTGCGTGTCTCCTGGTCGACCCAGATAGCCATTGACCTCGCCATAGAGTCCGGAGATGATCTCTCGAAGCTGTTCCTCGCCGGAGAGTCCCATCATACTCGGACGGGTGTTGACGAGTTCGGCATTCAGTGCCACAAGAGAGTCACGCAAGGTTGTGTCGGCCCCTTGCCGCTGCTGCAGCGTATCAATGGCTGACTGCACACGATGTGCCGTGATGGCAAGGTCTTCATACATCCACGTGATGTCCGACAGCAGTGCTTTCTGCTGATCCATCTCTTCGGATGTAAATCCTAGTGTTGTATCGGTGACGATGCGAATACGCGTAGTGGTGATCTGACCACCCTTATCAAACTCGACGATGTAGGAGCCCTCTTCGAGCAGCGGACCTGTGAGCGCGCCAAACGCGCCTGAGACCTTGGAACGGGGCGACAACGGCGCAGGACGTGAGAGCGGAAGATCAACGTAGTTAAGCCCCTTGCGTGTAGAGGCTGCAACGGTGCGAATCTGCTTCCCGGTCGTATCCTTCAGGCGGATGACGAAGTTGCCCCGCATATGCTTGTCCTTGAGCACATACCAGAGCCTCGACGATTGAGATTTGCCTTCGCCGCTAAACTCGCCGTCTCCGCCGAACCAGCGGTTACCGGGCTTGCCATACGTCCGGACGAAGGGTTGTGGCGGAATGACCGTCAGATCTGATGCAGACGAAACCGCATCAAAGGAGCGGATCACATCAAGGTCATCGATCACATACAGGCTGCGTCCGTGCGTTGCCACGACAAGCTCCTGCTCACGCTCGTGCACAGCAAGGTCGCGGACGGCAACCATCGGCAGCCTATTGCGGAAGTGGATCCAGGACGCTCCTGAGGTATTGGAAACATAGAGTCCGGATTCGGTACCCAGATACAAACTCGATGCCGAACGTGGATCCTGGCGGATCACGTGAGCATACCCCTTTACATTCGGTGTGGTAAGGGGCTTCCAGGATGCCCCCATGTCCGTGGTCACATAGGCATACGTGGTCATATCACCCGTCATGTGTCCGTCGAAGGTCACATAGCATGTCGAATCATAATGAGCCGATGGTTCGACGCATGACACCCAGGTGTTCTTCGGCAGCCCCGGAACATTGACGACAACGTTGCGCCAGTTCCCACCTCCGTCCGTTGTAACCTGGAGGTTGCCGTCATCGGTGCCCGCCCAGATGATCGATAGGGAACGGGGTGACTCTGCAATGGTGAATACTGTGCAGTGATTCTCGGCGGACGAGTTATCGACCGTCAGTCCCCCGCTCTCTTTCTGCGAAAGCTTCGTGCTGTCATTCGTTGTCAGGTCCGGCGAGATTCGTTGCCAGGTCTCGCCAAGATTCGTTGAGCGATGCACATACTGTGAGCCCACATAGATCACACCCGGCTTTGTGCCACGAATGATCGGCGAGTTCCAGTTGTAGCGGAGCTTCATCGCGCCATCATCTGGCTTGGGCGCAACGGTCTTGGACTGCCCGGTCTTGGTATTCGTCCGAACGATGTTGCCGCCCTGCGACTCCCAGAAGACGATATCTGGATTGCCACGATCAACAGTGACATGGAACCCATCGCCCCCTCCGACAAGGTTCCAGTCGCCATTGGCAATCCCACCCGGCTTAGTCGAAGGTCCGTACCATGAGCTATTGTCCTGAAGACCACCATAGACTCGATATGGATCCTGATCATCGACCGTTACATGGTAGAACTGTCCGATCGGAAGGTTCCCGAACATCCGAACCGACTTGCCGCGATCAAGCGACTCGTGCAGTCCACCATCGGTTCCAATGATCAAGTGATCCGAGTTAGCAGGATTGATCCATACGGCATGATGATCGCTATGAGCGGCATTGGCCACCGTGCCAAAGCTGACGCCTCCGTCATCGCTGCGGTAGAGACTCACGCCGTGCTTGTAGATGACATCCTTGTTGTTGGGGTCGCAGACGATTCGCGAGAAGTAAAATGGGCGCACGTCCACGGCAGAACCCACGTAACGACGCGTCCAGGACACGCCACCGTCGGTGCTTACATAGAGTCCGGACTCCTTCGCTTCGACGCTTGCGTACACCAGGCGCGAGTCCTTCGGCGACATCGCAAGGGCGATACGTCCGACGTCTCCGGCTGGAAGTCCCTTGGTCATTCGTTTCCAGGTGTTTCCACCATCAGTGGATCGGTAGATGCCGCCATCTTTGCCACCGGACGAGAATGAATACGGCGTGCGGCGAAATGACCAGAGTGAGGCCAGCATGACCTTTGGGTTCTTCGGATCGATCACAACATCCGTGCATCCAGTTCGACCATCTGCAGAGAGCACCTTCGTCCACGACGCACCAAAGTCGGTCGTGCGGTACAATCCACGGTGTGGACTGTCATGAAACAGCGGACCCGGTGCGGCCACGAACACGGTCGACGGCGTCTTCGGATGGATCGCGATCATGGCGATGCGCTCTGTCGAATCCAGGCCAGTCTTTGTCCATGTCTTGCCAGCATCAGTGGTTCGGTAAAGACCGTCACCAACCGAAGTTGAATTGCGTGTCCATGGCTCTCCGGTGCCCACCCAGACCGTGTCCGGACGTGCCTGGTCGATGCGGATCGCACCGATCGACTGCGAGTGCTCGTCGAAAATGGGCGAGAACGACACACCACCGTTAGTGCTCTTCCACACACCGCCGCCCGCCGCTCCGACATAGATCTTCTCCGGCGCTGTGTCCACCACAGCAATGTCGCTGATGCGACCGCTCATCACCGCAGGCCCGATGGAGCGCGCGCGGATCGAAGAGAATGCGTTACTCGTCAGAGTTTGGGCTGACACGCACTGCGCACTCACGTGAGCAATTGTAGTGGCAAGGCACAGCGCGGCCATAAGACGTGGTAGGCGTCCCATCTCAGTACTCCCGTCGTTACATGTTATTGCTGCAGGCGCTTACTTCTTTGTACCGTCGCCCTCGCCCGGGAACGCGAAGCGCGAGTCCGGAACGTCCACGTTTGCCTTGGTGGTGGTATAGGTCATCGAGACCATTGTCTGACCGTCCGAGCGCATTTCCATCAGGTGCGGCATCTGGACGCCGTTCACGTCCTGGAAGTTCGAGAAGACCATTTCGACGTCGGCTTCCTGCCCCATCATACTGATCTTCGAATCCATACGCATCTCATAATAGGTTGTGGCGTCAAGGTAGAGGAAGCTTTCCTTGCCGTCCTTGTCCGTAACCTTCAGCTTGTATGCCGTGGTGCCGTCGATGTCTTCATTGCTCACAAACTCGACCTTCTTACCTTTTTGCTTGTAATCAACCAGGGGACCGTCGAAATCGGCACGTTCGATCGCTTCCTTGCTCTCTTCAGCCGACTGCTTTTCGGGCTTACCACCTGACATCGGGTTTACGCTCCAGCCTGTCTGACCATCAAAGGCCTGCACAATATTCGCCCCCTGGAAGCTCATGTCCATGCGATACTTGTTGCCACGCTTGAATGTCTCAGTAAAATTCAGCTCCATACCCTGCGCCATGGACATCGTTCCTTCGCGCACGACCGTGCTGATCGACTTGATCTTGGCCAGGCCGCCCTTGGCTTCGAGATGCTTTGCAATGATATCGTTGACATCCGTGCCGGCGATAGCGGAGGAAGTCACGATTCCCAGAGAGAAGATTGCCAGAAGAAAACGCATGAGCTCAGCTCCAAAATGAATTGTGGTGGTGGTGTCGAGAGATGGACCAGGGTCGTATACACCCGTTCGATGCCATACTAAGACCGTCCTGACGTGCTGAAGGTTTCAACCGCATCGCACGACGGCCTTGTGTGGCATGGCAAAACTACACAGGAAACGGGCTGCCGCCCGGGCAGGAGTGTCTCGGAAACGGGTTACTTCTGCGCGATAAGGGGGCGAACCGGCGTTGGAAGAACCTCGACCCGCTCATATGTGTACGACCCGCGCTCGGAGCGACCAAGCCGCAGGTACTGGCCAGCGACCAGAGAGACAACGGCATCACGCAGAGTCGGCTCGCGTTCAATAACCCGAACGGCCTGACTAGGCACGGTGTGTGGCTCGAATTGATCGTTTAGCACCACAGACTCTTCGGGCCTGGACGCAACCAGTGCGTCAACGTCGGAGCGAGTCATGGCATCGATCTCTACCGGCGTCACCGAGACGCCAAGGAACCGGGCGGCTGCTCGCGACAGGTCCACCACCCGACGACGAATGAACGGTCCGCGATCGGTGATCTCCACCAGGGCAACCTTGCCCGTATTGACATTGCGCACCCGCAAGAGCGTTCCAAACGGAAGCGACTTGTGCGCTGCCGTAAACGCATCCATATCATATCGCTGACCGCTGGCCGTTCTGCGACCGTGAAAGTCAGCCCCATACCACGAGGCGAGGCCATCTGCTACCTCGGTCATGGTCACCCGTTCTGGCGTGATCAGGCTCTCGCTGGCGAGAGCCCCAGCCGGGGCTGCACTGGCATCGGGAGCGTCGTGCGCCTGAACCAGGAAACTGATTGACATTACAATGGCCGCAACGACCACGAAGACAATTACACGTGCAATATGCTTTTGCGAGATACTCGTCGACATAGGGTGTTCCTCCTGCGATGTTCCCGGATACTTCACTCGAATCGGCAGTTACCCTACACTGCCGTCGAGAACAAAAAGCCCACTTGGGGGACCTTGACGAATCAAGGGCCGCAAAGATGTGAGTTTTCCACACCGCAGGAGATGAAATCTTTATGAATTGAAATTCATAAGAACTTAACTTCTTTTATTTACAATCTCTTACAACGACAACTTCAATGCGACGGTTCTTGGATCTGAGAGCTTCAATCTGCTCTTTCGTCATCCTTTTAGCGACTTCCAGGGATGGTTCAACAACCTTTGGGCTACTTGAACCACGTCCAACGGCGCTACGGATCTTCCCTGCGGAGATGCCATTTTCGATCAGCCATTGTTTAATGCGGTTGGCGCGCAACTCCGATAGCTCCTGATTACGCTCTGGTGGTCCATCGGCTGAGGCATGACCCTCGATGATCACCTGCAGCTGATCGCAGGATTGCTTCATGTAGTTCCACAGCTCTTGGAGGTTCTTTTCCGTCTGCTCGTCATCCAAGTCAAGTTGATCGGTGTTCACCACGAAGTTTATCGACTTTGAAAACGCGACCTTCCGTACGTCTGGTACCGGTTCTGGTGCTGGGGCATCAGCCGCAGGAGCGGATTCGCCCAGCTTGCCGGCAGGCTTTTCCACCGGTTTTTCCACAGGCTGTTCCGACGTGCTCTGCTGAGCTGGAGCTTTCGATGAGGCCCCCTGCTCAACGTCATCCTGCCCCTCGTCCATCGGGTGCACATCTCCGCGCATACCCCGTCCCGGACCCCCTCGTCGGGGCATTTCACAACAACAGCCATCATCCATAAGGCAATGACAATCAGGACACATACGGGATTCACTTTGCAACCTGCGATGACGTCGCGGCTCATTGAATTTATACGACAGACTCAAAGAAAACGACGACAGGTCATCGCGATTTCCACCGATGTTGATATCATCAAGGTAGCTGCTGAAGACCAGCCTATACTCCCCACGAAGGGTCAGCCCTACACGCTGAGATAGTGGAAAAACCACACCTCCGCCGAGAGGGATGCTGGCCACCGTTGTAGAGTACTCCCCTTTGATATTATTTGGAAGGGGCGAGTGCTGCGACGCATTTGAGGGGGCAAAATCCACCAGACCGACGCCTGCCGTTATGAACGGCACCGCTGGGATGTTGTCCACCAGAACATACCCGACCATAACGTCGGCAGTCGTAATGCGGCTTTCATTCCGGTCCTCGATGCGCGTTAGTGAGCCTGGGTAGTTATCTCCGAGTTGAGCCCCCTGACCGAAATAGTCTGGGTTGGCCGCGATTCTAGTTGGGTTGATCCTCCAGCCGTACTGGCCGAGTGACGTCCGGGCCTCCACCCACAGGCGATCCATCGCGTTGAACGACAGACTTATCACTCCGCCATAGCCATAGAGGTCATCGGCAAAGTCCCCATGGTACTTGTAACTGGTCGCCGAAAAGGTCCCGATCACATCCCCCTGACGCTTTTGGGCGTGCAGAACGGACGTGAGCAGCAGAAGGAGGATGAGGATGGATCCCTGCTTTCGCAGGGATGACAGGTCTCTCCGTAATTCCGTAATACCGTAATTCCGTAATTCTGTCATTTCATCTTCTCCTTGCATTCTTTGCAGTCGGTCACTTCAAAAGGAAGTGCTCCCTTGGTGATACGTTCCGAGCCGTCGGGCAGTAACTGCTTACGATACCAGCGGCCATCGACCTCAGCTTCACGAAGCAGACTGCCATCATCAAGCGTGCGGGCCAGGTCCCAGCGAATCTTCTGAGGTCCGCGGGGTGGTTCATTATCGACGCAGATGCCAAATCCTGGTGGACCGAAGCACTCACGGTGCTGACCGGTTGGGCATGGAGCGCTCATCGGCTCAGCGCCATCAGGCTTCGTGGGTTCTTGTGACTCTTCTGGAGCAGGCTTTCGCTCCGACTTTTGCGTAGGAGCAGCCCCTTTGCCTAGGATGGGTTCTTCACCTTCATCATCTTCTACTACACCCGAACCACTTCGCAGTGGGCACGGCATGCAGCAGCAGGCAGAGCAGGTGCGACAATAGCAGCACAAACAGACGTTGCACTTTACATGAACGCACTCGTCACATGACGGGCACATGGTGCAACCGGAACACTCGCCACAGGCTTCATCCTGACGTTCAAAGATGGCATCCCAGCCGGGAGGAGCGCCGCGGTGCGGAACACACTCCTCATCGGGATGGTCGGCGTCACACATTCCACCCGGAGCATCACCATGCCGGTCATGGTCATGACGTCTGGGGCCTGCAGGCATCCTGTTGAAGGTATAGCTGAGCCCGATCGTAGCCATCGTCAGACCATCATTACTGCGCTTCGGGTTCACGTCATCAAGAAACTGAGAGAATACAAGGCGACGCTCGGCTTGGAGCACGAGGTCCAATCGACGTGAGAGCGGCAACCGCACGCCCCCTCCAAGGATAACGCTGGCCACCGTGGTGCTGTACTCGCCCTTGATGTTGTTGGGCAAGGGGGCGTACCCGCTGGAATTGGACGGATTGAAGGAAAGGAGTCCAACGCCGGCGGTGAGAAATGGTCGGGCCTTGATCCCCGGCACGAGTACGTATCGCGCCACGATGTCCACCATCGTTGCGCTGCTGACGTTCTGGGAGTCGATGACCGTGGTCGTTCCGGGGTAGAAGTCTCCCACCCGAGCGGCTGCACCAAAGTTGTCTACACCCGCAGCGATCTTGGTCGGAGTGATCTTCCAGCGATACTCCCCAAGAGCCACACGGGCATCGAGATGCAGCCGGTTCATAACCGAATAGCCCAATGAGATGCCGCCGGCCGGACCGAACATGTCATCCATCTGCTCGCCACTGTACTTTAGTGTGCCCCCATAGAGGCTACCCTGCACGTCGTGCACGCGCCCCTGCCCGGCTGCCCTTTGAATGCCGGCAAACAGCATCAGAGACAACACTGTCCAGAGCGAATACCTGAGGAACCGCTTGTTCACAACGACCCGCCATCTTGTGGATAACACTGTGGATTTACGTGGAAAACCGAAACAAATATCATTCCAAACTTTATCGAAGTCAAGGAGGCGGAGGTTTCAATGACAAGCCTAAACCATTGATATTCAGGGGCCATAGCAAAAGCGCCCTTGGAATTCACTTCAAGGGCGCCGTGGAGCTCAACGATGTGGAAAGTGCTTGTTTCAGCCAAGCGCAGCGAGAACGCGGTTCGTGATTTCCTCAACCTGACCGATGCCGCTGACAGAAGTGAGAAGCCCCTTTTCGGCGTAGTACTCCAGCAGCGGGGCTGTCTCGTTGGTGTAGACGTTCAGCCGATTGCGGATGATCTCTTCCTGATCATCGGCACGGCCGCGTTGCAGCAGGCGGGCGATGATGGTCTCATCATCTACTTCAAGATTGATTACTCGGGTGATGCCGAGTCCCCTGGCCGTCAGAAGGGCATCAAGAGCATCGGCCTGGGCGCGTGTTCTGGGGAAGCCGTCAAGGATGCACCCTGAGGTGAACTCCGGAGCGCCCATGGCTTCCTCGACGATACGGGCCACGATGTCATCGGGAACAAGCGTACCGGCATCGACATGTCCCTTGGCGATCATGCCAACGGCGGTTTGGTTCTTGATGGCTGCGCGGAAGGCGTCACCGGTGCTCAGGTGAGCAATACCGAGACGTTCTGCCAGGATTGTAGCCTGGGTGCCCTTGCCCACGCCCGGGGCACCGAACAACACAAGTATCATAACTCCCCCTTGATGCGAATGCAACGAAAATACAACGTCAGAAGAACTCCGCATCGAATGTCGAAGCATACGGGGCGGCGTATTTACGCAAGACCTGCAGGGTTGCGGAGAAGTCCTTCGGCGGCGTTGCCTCAAAGGTCATCGTCTGCTGCGTATCAGGGTGCACGAATGTGATACGCCGTGCATGCAGCGTCAACCGGTCGATCAGGGGGCGCTCGGTCTCCCCCTTCCGCACGTTGTAGCGTCGTTTAATGCTCGAGAGCAGGAATGAAGCGGATGTTCCGTAGTCGGCATCCACGAGAAGCGGGTGGCCGATGGCCGAACAATGCACACGGATCTGGTGCTGACGTCCGGTAACAAGGTCACACTCGATATGAGTAGCAAGACGAAAACGCTCCAAGACGCGAAGGATCGTGCGCGCTTCCTTGCCCTTCGCGGATGGCTTCATCAGCCCCTTACGACGTGAATCCGGAGCAATTGGGATGTCGATGGTCATCTCATCTCGATCAACAATACCCGACACGATAGCCTCATAGGTCTTCACCACCGTGTGGTGTTCAAACTGCGTGTTTAGGTGCTTGTGTGCTTCCGGGGTCAGGGGCATGAGCATCACACCCGAGGTTTCCTTGTCGAGGCGGTGCACCACGTAGGCTGAGCCGAACTGCTCGCGAACCAACGATTTCACACTTGGCAGGGTCTGATCATAACGATCCGGGATCGAAAGCAATCCTGCCGGCTTGTTTACTATCACCAGCGACGCATCGGCGTGCAGGATCTCGAGACTCGGTTTACGGTTCATTGATGTCGCCTCTGCGCCGCCGTGACGGTGTTACGCAGGAGCATGGCCCGCGTCATGGGGCCCACACCACCAGGCACCGGAGTGATGGCCGAAGCCACCTCGGCTACCTCGTCATAGAATACATCGCCGACCAGGCGAGACGTCCCATCCGGAAGTTCAATGCGATTGATGCCAACATCGATCACGA
Organism: uncultured Melioribacter sp.; assembly: GCA_964393485.1. Lineage (GTDB taxonomy): Bacteria > Bacteroidota > Ignavibacteria > Kapaibacteriales > Kapaibacteriaceae > UBA10438. The sequence continues at coordinate 35,197 of CAYMTW010000017.1, forward strand.
CGGCTCCCTGACGCACATGGTCACGTGTGATGAGACCGTGTACGCCCACAGCTGAGATCAGGATATCAGCGCGCCGGGTGTGCTCGGCAATGTCCGGCGTGCCGGTATGGCACAGCGTCACCGTACAATTGCCCTGCGGACGTTTCTGCGCCAGCAGCATGGCAAGGGGCTTGCCCACGATGTTGCTACGACCAACCACCACGGCGTGTCTGCCGGAGGTTTCAATACCCGTTCGACGCAGCATTTCCAGCACGCCATAGGGCGTACACGGAATAAACCCGTCAAGACCGATCATCAGCTTCCCGGCATTCACCGGATGGAATCCATCGACGTCTTTATCCGGATCGATCGCCCGGATCACCGCATGTTCATCAATGTGTTTCGGAAGGGGCAGCTGCACCAGTATTCCGTGTACGTCGGGGTCGGCATTCCATGCCTCCACCTGCGCAATCACCTCGGCCTGTGAAACATCGGCACTCATCCGCACGATCGTCGAACGTATGCCAACCTTCTCGCAGTCCTTTCCCTTATTACGCACATACACCGCACTGGCAGGGTCCTCCCCCACCAGCAGCAGATTCAATCCCGGCGTTATCCCTGAAGCCCCATGCAGCGCCGCCACATCGCGCGCAACCTCGCTGCGCACCTCGGCCGCCATGGCGTTTCCATCAATGATCAAAGGCATGGGCAAAGATAACCCATAGGTTTTAGGTGTGAGGTTTTGGGTTTTTGGTGTGAGATCGTCATCCCCGCGAAAGCGGGGATCCAGACGAAAGAATGTCATCCATTCATGTAGGGGCGACCCTACGTGGTCGCCCATTCGTTATGCCACGTCGCCCATTCGCTGTGCCATGTCGCCTTCGGCTCCTCAGGGTGACGCTCCTGCGCTGCGCGCAGGTGCCAGGTAACAGGTTCGGGTGTCAGGTCGCCAACGCACAACACGCAATGGGACGACGTGGCATCATCGGTCGTTTTTCGCATGGATCCCCGCCTTCGCGGGGATGACAGAGAACCTCAAGCTCCACACCTCAAACGTGTCCTGAGCGGCCAGATAACAAACACCACCTGCACTGGCAGACGCAGCCAGGCCAGCCAGAGTGGAATGGTGATCGAGGGATGCGCGATCACCTCGTAGTGCGTGATCACGTACACATGCACGGGCATGTAGATCATCATGAGCACGGCGAGGGAAAGCCAGGCTCTACGCCGAAGCTGCTGGTGCCAGAGCGCGAGAGCGATCGTCAGCTCCACAATGGCCGATGCGCTCACCGCCTCGTTGGCAAGGGGCAGGTACGACGGGTAATAGGCTACAAACCACTCAGGTATCATCAGATGCGCAGTGGCGGCCGAAACAAGGAGTCCCGTCCAGAAGAGTCGGGAAAGATACTCGAACCGATCGGTCTTCATCATCGCAGCGGGAAGCCGGCCTTGCGTGCACGATTGAGCATGATCCCGAACGGGATCCACCAGATGAGGTCGTTCGGGATAAGCGTCCAGCCAAACTCGACCGGTGCCAAACCCAGCATGATGTTGTAGACGTATCCGATCGGACCAAACACCTTACCCATGAGTCCGATGGCCACAATGGGCCAGTGCCGCACGTAGTCGTACGAGGCCCAGTAATAGGCCAGACCGTACAGGCCGATCACCATGCCCAGCCCCTGCCAGACCATCGGATGGTTCATCGGCGTCATGCCCATGAGCTCAAAGAAACTGTTCGGTGCGAGCACCTGCCATGCACCCCATGCGAGGTTGTAAATGGCAGCAAGACGGAGGATCGTTGTCATAATTACAGAGTTACGGAAGTAGGGAGTGACGGGCGATACGCGCAGGTTTGAGGTATCAGGTATGGGGTGTGAGGTGATCATTCCCGTGAAAGAGGTAACCTGTCTTCTTACGACTGGATTCCTGCTTTCGCAGGAATGACAACCTCACACCCAAAACCTCACACCCAAAACCTCACACCTCAACCATACAGCTACCTGCTTCGCACACAAGTACTGCCCCTTCGGGAGCAGTGTCATACGGATACATGGCCGGTGCGAGCAGGGCTTCGGCGGTGGCGTCCGTTGGACGGTGGATGAAGACGGCCGACGGGTCGAACGATGTCATGAAGCGGCGATGGGCGGCATGGGCATCAGAGCCAGATGCGCAGAAGAAGATCTCCTTGGGGCCATGCACAAGCGTATCCCAGACGCTGAGCAGCATGCAGTAGCCGGGAGAAAAGCGCTCCAGATTTGCCCCATACGTCTGCACGCACGAGCGGGCAGCTTCAAGCAGACGATTGTTGTGGCAGATGGAGCCGACGCTGGCACAGAGCCAGGCCGCGATACTGTTACCGCAGGGGTAGGCACTGTCGTAGCCAGACTTCTGACGCACCGGCACGTCGGAGGTTGCACCGGTTGTGAGGCGCAGTGCGCCATCGGCATCCATAAACTCCGTGAGAATACGCTCTGCGGCTTCGGAAGCGGCGCTAAGGTATGCCCCCTGACCCGTTGTCTGGTACAATTCGACTCCGGCCCAGCCCATCATGGCCACATCGTCGAGGAAGGGGCTGATAGCCCCCTGACCATTGCGCATGCGGTGCACTGTGAGTGGATGTTCGAAGGCCTGCCATGCGGCCTGTGCCATCGCGGTAAGCTGGGGAGCATCGAAGGCGCGCGCGGCACGCGCAAGCGCGCCGATCATCAGGCCGTTCCAGTCGGCTAGTTGTTTGTTGTCGGTAAGGGGCGGAACACGTTGCGCGCGCTTCTCGAGAAGCTGCAGACGCAGCTGCTCCCACGCTTCGGATGCGCTGAGCTCGCGCAATCGGTTGGTCTTGACGTGCAGAATGTTCGACGGCATTGGGTTGCCCGTTGCCTCGTCGGCAAAGTTGCCCGCTTGGTGCACGTTCAGCATCGACAGCAGATGCTCGTCGTCTGTGGGGATCTCGCTCCTGAGCCAGACGTAGTACTTTCCCTCTTCGCCCTCGCTGTCGGCATCCTGGGCTGAGTAGAACGCCCCGTTCTCCCCCATCATGTCCCGACGCAGATACTCGGCAGTCTCCATCACAACCTGACGATACAGCGG
>CAYMTW010000018.1:0-37699 GCA_964393485.1 uncultured Melioribacter sp.
TTAGGTTTTAGGTTTTAGGTTTTAGGTTTTAGGTTTTAGGTTTTAGGTTTTAGGTGTGGGGTTTGAGGTCATTCGTCATTCGTCATTCGTCACTTGTCACTTGTCACAAACATCTTCCGCGCGCACTTGATGGCACGTTCGTGGCGCTTGCGCATACACTCCGGAGTGACGCCTTCGCTGTGGGCGAGTTCTTCGAGGGTGTGGCCGTCGAGGTAGTGCCGCCGCAGAACACTGGCGTAGTGATCGGGCAGAGCTTTGAGTACCGTTTGGGCATCAACATTGGCCTCGGCGCTGCGGGATGTGACGGGTGAGTGTCCGAGATAGCCGACGTCGTCCCAGCCATTTTGCAGAATGCCTGAGGGGTTGAGATGACGTCGGCGATACTCGATCTGTCGCATCAGCATGCGCTGCGCAACAACGGTCGAATAGGCCTGGAGGTTCTGTGGCGGCTCCCGCAGAACACTCCTTTCCCACGTAGCCGCTATGGCCGATTGCACGGCATCCCGGACCTCTTCTACGTCGACGTAGCTGTAGCGCCGCGTCAGGTACCGGTACAATTCAGAACGATCGATATCCATGGCTCATCCTCTTTGCTGCTGCACGCAACGTAGAGGAGCCGGAGCTCTGCTTCAATTGACCGTAGGCTTCAGGGGGCTACCCGTATGTGAACCGGCTGTTTTTGTCGACGAGCGGTTACCAGCTAACCGTGATCGCCCCTTCGGTCAGAGGAACCGAAATGGTCCGCACGGCAATACCGGTATTGTCCGATGGTCCACCCAGCGGATCGAACTTCTGTATCCCGCCAAGGAATGCGTGCGCCTGCTGCTGCGTGCGCACGGATGTGCCATTGACGGTTGCTGTCGTAGGCTCGGCCGCATGCAGAAGGATCCGAACATGCGTGAAATGGGGCTTGTATGAACCCTCGGCACGGGCGATCGTGAGTGTGCGTCGTGACGCGTCATGTGTTAGGGTGCGCAAGTGATATGCCCCCTTCTCATGATCATGTGACGTGCCATCATCGGTATACCAGGTAAGGCTTCGCGTAGACGAACCCGGCCAGAGATGGATCAAAAGCGTATCCGTCGGCTTTTCCTGCAGAGACTGCACAAGCGACTGCGCCACGATGATGCCGCCGTCGCGCACAAACATGGGAAGTCGCTCGATTGGCGAGTCGACAATGACCGATGAGCCCCCTGCATAAGGTGCATCATCATGCACGGAGTACCATGTGCCACCTGTCGGGAAGTACACCCGCGTGAAGCGTTCATAGCTCGGTGTCGGACAGATCATGAGGTCCGACCCGAGGGTGAACTGGTGCAGATACTGCCAGTCATACACATTCTTATCAAATGGGTGTTCGATAGCGATTGAACGCATTACGGGCATTCCGGTCTTCGATGATTCATGGAACGCAGAGTAGATCGTGGGCATGATGCGGTACCGCATGGAAATGTAGTTACGGCAGATCTGTTCCACGCGCTCGCCGAAGGACCACGGTTCCTGACTTTTGTTATCAATGGCTACGTGCGCACGGAAGAACGGCGTGAAGGCGCTGATCGACGTCCAGCGGGCAAACAGTTCCTTCGATGGGTTGCCCGTAAAGCCCCCTACGTCCATACCCACATACGGCACGCCCGTCAGACCCATGCTGTTGAGCAGGCGCACACCGGCCATCATGTGATCATCATTCGATTGGTTGTCACCGGTCCACACAGCACTGTAGCGCTGAATACCACTGTAGCCGGAGCGGGTCAGGATAAAGGGGCGCTCATTCTTCAGTAGCGCCCGCGTGCCCTCGTACGTAGAGCGGGCCATCTGCATGCCATAGACGTTCCGACCGAGAAGGTGCGAAGCCGGACCCGTTCCTTCAAAGCCGAAGAGGATGTTGTCGGGCATGAACTGTCCCCACGTGGCGATCTCGTTCATGTCGTTCCAGAAGCCGCGAACACCATCATTGACCAGACCCTTGAATTGCTCGCCCCACCAGGAGCGGGCCTTGGGAAGGGTGAAGTCCGTGAAGTGACACCAGCCGGGCCATACCTGTCCTTGATAGAGCGAGCCGTCAGAATACTTCAGAAAGACATCCTTGGCTACGCCGTCATCGAACTGACGGTAGCCCTTCTCGACCTTGATGCCGGGATCGACGATCACGGTCATCTTAAAATTGAGATCAGCAAGCTTTGAGATCAGCCCCTTAGGATCCGGGAATCGCGTTGAATCCCACGTAAAGAGCTTGTAGTCTTTCATGTAGTGAATGTCGAGGTAGATCACGTCAGCCGGGATGCCGCGCTCGCGGAACGTGCGTGCCACGTTCAGCACCTGTGCATCGGGGTAGTACGAGTAGCGGCACTGCTGAAAGCCCAGCGACCAGAGCGGCGGAAGGGGTGTAGTGCCAGTCAGGTACGAGTAGGATGAAATGATGCTCGGAATCGACGAGCCGGCAATGACGTAATAGCGAAGGTCGCCGTCCTCGACCCCGAAGGACGAGAACCGGTTGTTCGACGCGCCGAAGTTGAACCGCGTCCGAGACGAGTTGTCAAGGAACAGTCCGTACATCGTGGAACCCGAATGCAGTCCGATGTAGAACGGCGTGGACATATAGATCGGATCAGCCCCGGAGGGGTAACCGAAAAAGTCAGTGTTCCAGTGCGTGTACCCATTGCCTCGACGGTCAAGCGGACCCGTCTTCTCCCCCAGGCCGATGAAGCGCTCATCGTCTCTCATCACTTTGTAGTTCGTCACGTGTGACCCGGCCCATGAGACGCCGAAGCCCGGATCATCCTCAACCAGGACAGCCCCGTTCCGATCAAACACACGCACGGTCAGGGGCTTGCGTTCCACCAGTACCTGCAGCGAATCTGTGGAGATCGAGATCGCCTCATCGTTGGTCTTGATCGTGGGTCGGATGGCAAGGGGCTTACCGACCACCGCGTACGAGAGCGTATCAAAACGGTCCGACCGGGTGACGTGGATCTTCACAACGGAAGCCGTGATCACCTCAACAAGCACACGAGCATTGGAGGCGGTGATCTCTACACCTCGATTGAACTCACGCAGTCCCGTGACGTTGCCAAGTCGCTCCACGGCAAGCCGCTGCGCGCTGAGCGATGTAGCAAGGAGACAGAGAACGAAGAGAAGGCGAAGGAAACGCATGATCACCTGCTGATGAGAAGTGTCTGATGTGAACTGGACAAGGCGGAGCTGACAACGATAGTGTACGCACCTGAGGGCAGATCCTGCACATCAACGGTGTGCACGGTTCCGCCTGCACACGCAAGCGAACGAACCACACGGCCCATGACGTCGAGAAGTTCGATGCGCTGTGCCTGCGCAGGGCAGGTCACCGACAGGTGGTCGGCTGTTGGGTTGGGATAGACAGCGAGTGATTCGACGCGCTGATCATCACCATCGACGGACGTGGTGAGCCCCCTGAATGGCTGCGTTGAATACAGCCGGTACTCGCCCGGGAGCAGCGTGATGCTGTTGTTGTCGAGATAGACGTTCACGTCCGACGAGGTCGAGAACTCATACCAGCGACCCTTGCGCGTGAATGGAATCGTTGTGGTGCGCGAGACGGCATCAAAGTTGCCGATGTAGACCAGGTCACACGAAGCGTCCTTGACCACGATCGACTTCAGTGGATCGACCGTGAGCAACGTGGACTGCATCTGGCCGAAGACTTCATAGCGCTTGCGGGCTTCGTTCAGGTCGGCCACGGTCCTGCGTACGCGCTCGCGACGTGGATCACGCAGGTACGGGAAGCCCATGGGCTTGCGCCCCAGGCGGCCGTTCTGATCGATCGAGATCGGATAGCCCAGCTCGTTGAATTGCCAGAGCATCTTCGGTCCGGGTATGCACAGCATCTTGGCCATCAGGGCCTCGAGTCGGCGCAGCGCAATGTTCGTATCACGCGTGTTGTGGGCGGCGTCTGCTCGTCCGAAGTTCACCGAGCGGAAGATCGTACGCTCTTCATCATGACTTTCCACGTAGCCGATCAGACCCTGCCTAGAAAAGCCCCTTCTCTGCGCACTCATGGCCGAGGCAATGTCCTGGTTGGAGAATGCCATCACAGCCTGACTTCCAGCGTAGTTAGCATTGGCCCAGAGGATGGCTCCGGCATCGGAGAGTTCCTTTTCCTCGGCATTGTCGGCAAAGTGCTCGAGGATGTTGTAGAATCCCGGGTCGACAGATGACGTAGCCGACATCATCCGCTTGAGGATCGCAATGCGCGAGGCATCGTAGCGTGACATCAGGCCCGCATCGCTGCCACTGTTGAACTGCGTCAGTCCCTTTGACAGATCGTAGCGGTAACCATCGAACTTGAACTCCGTGATCCAGTGCTTCAGGAAGCGATCGACGTATGCCTTGGTTGGCTCGCTTTCATGGTTCATGTCGTAGCCGACATTGAACGGGTGTTTAGCCGTTACGTTGAAGTAGGGGTTCTCGGGAGTTGGTCCGGCGATACTTCCCCAGAGGTTGACAAGGGGCGACTGGCCAAACTGGTGATTGAGCACAATGTCAAGAATCACAGCGATGCCCCTGCCGTGCGCTTCATCAATGAGGCGCTTGAGGTCATTCTTTGTGCCGTAGTATTTGTCGACCGCAAACTGGTGGCTGACGTTGTAGCCCCATGAGTCGTTGTTCTCAAACTCAGTGATCGGCATCAGTTCGATCGCCGTTACACCAAGGTTCTTCAGATACTCCAGAGAGTCGATCACAGCCTGAAACGAACTCTTGTCCGTGAAGTCACGTACCAGCAGCTCATACACCACCAGACGGCGAGCATCAGGTTTGATGAACGATTTGTTCTTCCACACGTACGCATCAAGAGCAGTGTTGATCACGCTGATGATGCCGGATGTCTTACCCGTGGGATAGCTCGGTAGCTGCGGGAAGCGCCATGACTCGATGAACCGGTCGCTCGGATCGCATAGCTGCTCGGCATACGGATCGCTGATGCGACGGTCGTCATCAAAGGACCATTGCCAGAGCGTCTGCCCCGTAATCTTGATCGGGATCGTCGTCCACCAGCGCTGCTTGTCCGGAGTCAGATAACAGAAATACTCGGGCATGCGCTTCCAGTCTGTCATCTCCCCCACGGCATAGACCTCGGATTTACCCGGAGCAAAGAGGACCACCACGGCCGTGGTGTCATTGATGACGGTTGCGCCGTCACGAGCCCCCTGAGGAAGGGGCTTAAAGGTCACCTTCGGACGCACCCTGAGTGTGAAGGTATCGCGGATCTGTCCACCAAGTTGATTGTAGGTGATCACATCGATCTTCGTCGTGCGCTCCACGGTGTAGGAAGCCGTGATCGTGTCATTGGCTACCCGCACAATCTCCATACCGTTGGCGGCGATCTGCATGAGAGGAACGTCGTTTGAGGCGATAGCTGTGATGCGCACCACCTGACCTGAGTCAACGACGCGGTTGCCGGACGTCGGTTCGAGTGTACGGATGTAGGTACCCGGCGCAAACAGTTCGACGTAGACATCGGCTCCGTCTTCGGCTCGACCGACGCGTGCGCCGTCGGATGAACGGAAAACGAATGCGAGCTGGCGGATCTGTTCTGTTCCGGTCACGCCGTAGAACGTGCGAGCATTCGGAATCACCAGACGATAGAGATTGGCACTGATGCGCGTAAGCTTGCACTCGGGCTTGTTCTCGGTCCACTGTGACTTGACGAAGCGCCAGTCTGTAGCAGACGTACTGAGGAATGTGATCACACCTGTATGGGCATAGATGTCGCCGGTAAAACCCGCCAGATCTCGGTTACCCTTGGACGCGTCAAAGAACACCGTGATCGTATCGGTCTGCGACGGAAAGGTCGGCGTGGTCGTAACGACCTGCGCCAGCGCCGAGATCGAGACAGCAAGACCAAGGATCACTCGGATAAGAGTTCGTAGTACCATGGGAGAGCAGCGTGTGGTGATGTTTGACAGACGACTTCGATGATAGGCAGAAAAACCAGCCCCCTCACAAACGAAGGGGCTGGTTTCTGCGCATTCGACATTTCCCGGTGATCGGAGCTTAGCGGACGATCGTCATCGGCACAACGGCTGTGGCCGTTGTCGACTGCACGTGCACCATGTAGGCGCCCGGTGCAACCACGTTGCCCGATAAGTCACGACCGTTCCAGGTCATTTCGCCGGAAGCCGTTGTCGTGAAGAGCACGGTACCGAGCTGATTAACGATGCTGACGCGAACCGGAGCGTTCGATGGCAGCGTGATGCGTGCCATGCCCGGCGTTGGGTTCGGGAACACATTGATCGCGGCGGCCAGCTTCTCATCCTCGACGGAGGTTGGCTGATCAAGAGGAATCTTGACATCAGCACCTTGACGTGATCCATCGGCATTGCGGAAGACGAGGAGGAGCTCCTTGAGCTTCTTTCCGGCTGGAACATTATACATCGACACAAGGTCTGCAACATTCCACGTTGCCGTTCCATTGGCATTCATTGTGAGCTTCAGGCCCTCGTTTGATCCAACAGCACCCCAATCAGAGACCTGGAGATATGCGCCATCTTCCGTCGTGCCGCCGGTGTACACATAGACTTGATCGACACCGACCATCTTGAACGAACCATCTTTCTTGTCGTTCCATGGATAGTAGGTGACGGAGAGTGCCTTGCTGGAAGAAGCATCCTTCGGTTCAGTCGTGACCGTTGGTCCCGATCCGTCGCCAACCTTCAGCGACACATCGCCACCCTGCTTGGAACCGTCGGCGTTGCGGAATACAAAGAGAAGCTCTTTGAGGACCTTTGATTCTTCTACGCCAGGGTAGAACTGCCAGATCGGGCTTGCAATGTTCCATGTGTACGTTCCGTCGGCATTCTTCGTCAGCTTAAGAGCATCAGTGGTACCAACAGCGCCCCACTCAGCCTTTTGGAAGTATCCACCTGCATAATCACGGGCGCCGGTATAAACGTAGGCATCTTCGACACCAACCATCTTGAACTGTCCGTCCTTGACGTCGTTTTCAGGATTGTACATCACTTCGACGCCTTCGTTCTTGCTTGGAACTTCCGGGTTGGTTTTGACAACCCAGCCCTGTCCGAGTGGAAGGACATCTACAAAGTCACGGCCGTTACCATTATCGATGAAGGCGCGAAGCTTCGTCAGTTCATTCGCATTGCCGAATGCTACAGCCGTCAGGTTCGTTGCACCCGGGAGAGCAATCGGATTGAAGGTGATAAGCGCTGTGGTTTGTCCTGCTGCTGTCACTGCCAGCTTGTACGTACCAGCTGGAACTTCAACGTTTGCCACATCGCCGTACTTCGCTCCGGCGATCACTGGATTTGAGAGCGTACCGCCTGGAAGGACCGCACGAACATCGACGGCCGGTGTTGATGGGGACCAGTGGATGAAACGGATCTTCGTAACGCCGGCTTTTGTCTCCTGATCATCGGCAAGCACCTTGCTGACGTATTCATCATTGGCATTTGTACCGATCAGTACCGTGTACTTGCCATTCTTTGCAAGCTTTTCAGTCACATCGGCATAGATTGGCGCTGGAGCACCTGAAGCCTTGGCCTTGATCTGCACAGCATCGCCGGCTGGCACTTCCTTGTACACCGAGGCAAGCTGGAAGCCAATCTCGGTGATCTGTGGTGCATCAGCCTGGGCTGCGATCACATCGACCTTTGCAGCCGTGCTCACACCGTTGATCAGGCGCAGACCTGCTGTGGACGTGCCACCAGCTGGATCAACGGCGATGAGGCGGTCAGCCCCTTGCACGGTGCCGTCCACATTGCGGAACACAAACAGCAATTCGCGGACCGGCTTGTCATCAGGCACACCGTAGAAGGCCTTGATGTTGTCGATCTTGAGCGTGAACGTCCCGTCGCCGTTGTTCTTCAGCTTCATCTCGGGATAGTTCTTCAGATCATTCCAGTCGTACTTCTGATAGTACTTGGTGTTCGGATCCTGCGCGATCTGCGCTTCACGGCAACCCGTGTAGGCCCAAACTTCAGTGACATCGGTCATTGGTGTCTTGCCATCTTTTTCGTCGAGGGCAGGACGGTAGGTGATCGTTACGCCACCTGTCTCGAGCGGACGAGCAGGATCGGTTTCGACCACCTTCTGAGCGAATACCGACGTTGCCAGCAGAAATGCTGACACGGCGGCGAGAAGAAGATTCTTCATCATAACTCCTTGGTGTAAATGTGTTAGTTAAATGATCGGTCTGTTGATTTGAACGTTCAGTATGATTCTACGGGTTCTGCACACAAAGCGTGTTGGCATTCATCTCGATGTCCGGGATCTTGAAGATCAGTGCCGCATCATTCCACGGACGCTGCTTCAGATTCCGGCGCTGACGCTTGCGTTCGAGATAGGTGTCGCCTTCAAAGGCAAGCTCGATGTTCCGTTCGCGGCGCACCGCGTTCAACAATGAATTGCCCGTCAAAGTTGCAGCCAGGTCTTTCAAGCCGGCACGCTGACGCACAATATTGACGTCGGCGATCGAGCCCGCAGCGTTCCCCTGCTGCGCCCGACACTCGGAACGCGTCAGGTAAAGCTCCGCAAGCCGGATGATTGGCGTATTCATGGCAATACGATCCCATTTGGCCACGTAGAGGCGACTGTTGCGATACACATAGAGTGCCAGCCTCCTGTCGGTAGTATCGGTATAGATCGCATTCACGAAGTCGGTTCCGGCCCAGAATCGGGGCAACGAGTTATCGGCCTGACGGAAGTCCCAGACGATCGAGCCGGCATTGTCAACCGGGGAGTTAATGATCTCGAAGACCACCTCGGGCGTGCTGTTTGTCGTGACCACATCTGCAACGCTGGCATTGAGCTTGAAAACGCCGCTTTCGATCACTTCCGTACAAAGAGCTTCGGCCTTTGCCCACTCGCCCATGTGGAAGTACACCCGCGAAAGGAGCGCTTTGGCCGCCAGTGATCCCATGAAGGGGGCGTCCTTTGCCGGCAGTATCTGCGCAGCCTGCGTGAGATCGGCGATGATCTGGTTGTAGCATTCCTTCAGCGTCGCACGGGACTTAATGGTTCCGATATCACCAAGAGTTGGCTCAGTACGGATGACAACGCCGGGGTGAGAGTTGTCAGCGGTAAAGCCCCATGGCTGAGCAAAGTACATGCAGAGGGCCCAGATCGATGCGCCCCGCAGTGCAAGGGCACGGCCACGAATGAGCTCCTTCTGACGTGCATCGGCAAAGGTCACATTGTCAACGGCGCGGATGATGTTGTTGGCCCGATTGATCACGCCATACCCATCACCCCACATCGAGCGTCCCTCAGGATTGAAGATGTTGAGGTTGTAGGACAGGATCTGCAGACGACCGAAGTCGGCACCGACATTAGACTCGACGTTGCTCGACCAGAGTTCACCGATCGACATCGTATTGCCACCATAGAAGGCACCAGACGAGAACTGGTCGGCAGCACCCGTGAGAGCCGCGACGATGCCGTTTGGCGTCGAAAGAGCAACGTCGTTGGAAATATCAAGGGGCGGCGTCTGATTCAGGATGGAGTCGCAACCAAGTGTGATCACGGCAAGCCCCATGACCAGAATCGAGCGGATCGAGGATGTTGATGATGGCTTCATGATCAGAACCCCGCGTTGATGCCGATGACAAGTTGACGTGCCTGCGGTGGCGTAAGATAGGTCACGCCGGCACCAAGATTTCGACCCTGCGCACCGTCCTGGTCACGCATGATCTCCGGATCCCATCCGGGATAGTTCGTCCACGTTAGAAGATTCTGTCCGGTCAGATACACCCGCAGACTTGACAGCCCAGACATTTCGAGATAGTCTCCGGGAATGGTATAGCCGAGTGTAAGCTGACGCAGACGCACAAACGAACCGTCGTAGATGAAACGGTCGGTGTTGATGTCGTAGTTCTCTGTGAGTGATAAACGTGGCACGTCCGTCACGTCGCCTTCCTTCTGCCAGCGCTTCTCGGTCTGATCCTTGACCTGGTTGAAGTTCGAGCCGATGTTCCCAACCTGACGTTTGGCAGCATCATCGTAGATCTGATTGCCGAACTGATAGTAGATCATGGCCGTCAGATCAAAGCCCTTCCAGTTGATCGTGTTCGTGAACGAACCGAACCACGTCGGATAGGGATTACCCAGTGCCACACGGTCGTTAAGATCATACTGATCGGTGATACGTCCGTTTACGTTGTAGAACAGCTGCGAACCGCCGACAACCACGATCGTGGTGTCGTAGAACTGGTTCCAGCGGGCATCATCTTTCGATGTTAGGAATGTGACGGCGTTGCCGGAGCGACGGCGCTGTACGGTGACCGAGTCAGTGCTTGACTGGACGCCGGCCGAACGGTTGATGAAGAACGTCCCGACGGGATATCCGACAAGAATGCGGGTTTCGCCCGGACCTCCGATAGCATCAGGGGGCAGACTGGAATTGTCTAGCACCTTGTTTGTGTTGTGCGCAATCGACAGGTCCGTGCGCCAGGTGAACTCTCCCGAGCTAACGGGGTAGCCACTCAGGACGATCTCGACGCCGGTGTTCTCGAAGGAACCCACGTTCTTAAGGATCGAGGAGAATCCCGTCGAGGCCGGCACAGCAACGTTCAGCAATACGTTTGATGTGAGCTTGTGGTACCATGAAACGGTCGCCTGAAATCGTCCATTCCAGAAACCAGCCTCCGTCGTGATGTCGATCTGCCGTGTCTGTTCCCATCCGAGAAGTGGGTTAGCCAGCCGATCTGGCCTAATGCCGGGCGTTCCAGCATAGTCGGCTCCGGCCTTGTAAGTACCCTGCCATTGATAGTCGTCGATCCCGTCAGCATTACCCGTCAGACCAATACTAGCCCGCAACTTGAGCAGTGAGATTGCCTCGACGTCCTTGAGGAAGTCTTCCTTCGACAGCAACCAGCCGGCACCGATCGAGGGGAAGAAGCCATACCGGTTTTCGCTTCCGAAGCGCGACGAACCGTCCATGCGGCCCGTCAGACTGACGAAGTACTTGTCGTTGTAATTGAAGTTCCAACGTGTGATGTACGATAGAAACGAAAACGCTGTTTCAAACGAATATGCTTCACGCACAACCGCCGATGTCGGGTTGCGAAAAGCCGGGTTCGGAAAGTTGCGTCCTTTAAGCCCCGTGACAAGCTGGTTGGAGGATTGCGTCTCCATGGCCAGAATAGCGCTGAGCTTCAGACCCTCCATAATGGTGTTGTCATAGGAGAGCGTTCCGTTGAGGATGATGTTGTTGACGCCCACCTTCCGCGCTTCAGCTTCGGCCTCGGACTGAACGACAATGGATGTGTACCGACGGTCGGTGAAGTTCAGCAGGTCAAAGCCCCCTTGTAAACGCAGCGAAAAGTGCTCCGGAAGGGCGATCTGCGTGTAGAGGTTTGTCAGCAGACGCGTTTCACTATTCTCGAACTGATTCTCATTGAGCTGCGCCACCGGGTTGTACATCGCATACCACGGACGCTGCGGTTCAAAGTATGTTCCGTCGACGTTGTAGATCGGGAAGTACGGCAGAGCCGAGCTCTGCGCAGCACCGATACCGCCAGCCCAGGCCGTCGGGACGCGTGTATTGAGCGAGTAGTTGAGATTGGAACTCAGTCCAATGGAAATGCTCTCGGTGGCCTTGAAGTCCACATTAGCCCGTCCGTTGATCCGCTCGAAGGTATTGCCCACGGCAAAGGAGGACTCATTGCGATAGCCAAGACTCGTAAAGAACGTTACGGCATTGGTGCCGCCCGAGGCAGTGATCGAGGCATCGGATATCTGACCTGTTTGCATCGTCAGACCCAGCCAGTCAGTATTCGTGTACTGCTCGGGCTTGAGATTGCCGGGAAGAGGCTTGGCCGTAAACCGAGCCGTTGGACGCAGGATCGACAGTGCGATCGAGTCCTGACGGTTGGCTTCGGCCCACATGCTGCGATATTCATCACCGTTGAGCATGGTCACGCGGTTGGTCTCAGTAGCCTGACCTCGGAACAAACTGACGTTGAAGCGCGTGGTACCTGACGCTCCCTTCTTGGTGGTGATCAGCACGACGCCGTTCGAGCCACGCGAACCGTAGATAGCCGCAGCGTCGGCATCCTTTAGGATGTCGATCGATTCAATGTCATTAGGGTTGATCGAAGCCAGAGCGTTCGTCTGCGTAGCCAGCCGGTCCTTCCCGCCGAAATCTCCCTGCGTTACGGGAACACCGTCAATAACGTACAGGGGTTCTCCCGATGCCGTCAGCGACCCAACGCCCCGCACGCGAATCGTCATGGCGCTTCCAGCCATACCATTGGAGTTGATCACCTGCACCCCCGGAGCCCGCCCGACAATGGCGTTCTCGAAATTGCCAAAGGTGTTCTGGGCAATCTCGCGCGAATCGATCTGCGCCACCGAGCCGGTCATCTCCACACGCTGCTTCGTACCGTACCCGACGACGACCGCCTCCTTGAGTTTCAGGTGGTCGGTCTGCAACTGCACGCGCACAGGCTCAGCGGCTGCCGTCATACTTTCTCTGGAGACGGTCACTTCCCTGCTCTTGTAGCCGATCATGCTCACGACCAGAGTGGCATCCATGGCCGACGGAAGCTTGATCTCGAAAGCCCCTTTGCTTTTGGAATATGCACCATAGCGAGTGTTAGCCACCCGAACGGACGCTCCGACAATGGCCGAGCCCTTGTCATCTGTCACAGTGCCGCGCACCACAACCTGCTGGGCTGAGGCACTGATGACGGAGAGTATGGTTGTACAGAGAAGTATCAGTGATTTCATCGGCGCACACCCTGTGCTGTTTGATTGACATTTGAACCGGAGAACCCGTAATAAGCAATGTAGAGGTAGCAGGCCACCGGAATCAGGTAGGACATGGTTAGCCCGCCCATGTTGTCGGCAATGATGCCCTGCACCTGCGGAACCACGGCCCCACCCAGAATGGCAGCGATCAGCCAGCTTGATCCACGATTGGTCATCACGCCCATGTCTTTGATCGCAAGCGTAAAGATGGTGGCGAACATGATGCTGTTAAAGAGCCCGCATCCGACCAGGATCATGGCCGACGTTGCGCCAGTGGTGACGATCGTTCCCGCCGTCAGCAGGACGTTGACGCAGGCCATGACGCCGAGCAGCATGCCTGGGCGCATCAGCGTAAGGAGGTAGGATCCGACAAACCGTCCGATCATCGCCCCGCCCCAGTAATACGTGACGTAGGTGGTAGCCGACTGCTCGGTCATGCCCGGCACTTTCTCCATGAAGTAGTTGACCATGAACGAACCGATGGCTACCTCAGCTCCGACATAGGCGAAGATCGCCAGCACGCCTTTGCGCAGGTGCGGGATCTTTAAGGGGGCCAGCAGCGAAACGGCCTTCTCGGCTTCACCTTCCACATCACTGATAACGGGAAGGCGCAGAAACGATACAACGACAGCCAGCAGGGCCAGCATCGCTGTCAACACGATGTATGGCATCTGCACAGCTGCGGACTGAGAGGTCTTGTACGACGCCACTGCTTCCGGTGTGAGCATGGCGATCTGATCCGCTGTCAGAACCGAGGCACCAAGGATCAGAATCCCTCCGAGTTGTGGAGCAATGGTCGTTCCGACGGAGTTGAAAGCCTGGGATAGGACCAGGCGTGCCGAGCTACTCTCCGGCGGACCCAGCACAGCCACGTACGGGTTCATGGCTGTCTGAAGCAGTGCAAAACCGGAAGCCAGCGTGAAAAGTCCAACGAGGAACAACGGATACGACTGTTGGATTGATGCCGGGTAGAACAGCGCCGCTCCGAGAGCAGAGATACCGAGACCAACGACGATCGAGCGTTGATACCCGAGACGGGAGATCAAACCCGACGACGGAAACGCAATGACGAAGTAGGCTGTAAAGAAGCAGAACTGAATCAGAGCCGCCTGCGTGTACGACAGGTCGAACATGCTCTTCATGTGCGGCACAAGAATGTCGTTGAGACAGGTAATGAAACCTATCATGAAAAACAGCACACCCATGGCCGCAAACGGCCCTCGGTACGTATTGTCACTCATTGCGTTTTACCCCAGATTTACGCTTCTGCAAAGCTAGTTTCGTCCTGTTTTTCAACACAAAAATAGATACCCACACAGTTGTACCCATGCCCGTCAGGGAAAGTTCCGCCGGACAGGGCTAATTTTGGCTTCCTAATCACGCACCACTCTAACCGCCATGTTCTTCCAGCAGATCTATGAAACCGGCCTGGCCCACGCCTCCTACATGGTAGGATGCCAGAAGACAGGTGAATGCCTGGTCATCGATGCCAAGCGCGACGTTGATACCTACCGTGAGATCGCCCGCCGCGAGGGTCTGCGCATCACACACCTGGCCGAAACCCATATCCACGCCGACTTCCTGTCCGGCACCCGTGAGCTGGCCGCCCTGACAGGTGCGCCGATGTTCCTCAGCGATGAAGGGGGCTCGGAGTGGCACTATGAATTCCCTCATCACGGTGTGCGCGATGGCGACGTGTTCATGGTCGGCAACATCAAGATCCAGGTCATGCACACACCGGGCCATACCCCGGAACACATCTGCTTTCTGGTAACCGACACGCCGGCCATTGCAGATCAGCCGATCATGATCTTCTCGGGTGACTTCGTCTTTGTTGGCGATGTGGGACGGCCGGACCTGCTGGAGAAGGCAGCTGGATACCGCGGTACCATGGAGGTCGGAGCCCGTCAGATGTGGCAGTCCTTGAAGCGCTTCAAGGCGTTGCCAGATCACATCCAGGTGCACCCCGCCCACGGAGCCGGCTCGGCCTGTGGTAAGGCGCTTGGCGCAATCCCGTCATCAACGGTTGGCTACGAAAAGCTCGTCAACTGGGCCTTGCGTCACACCGACGAGCAGGCCTTCATCGATGAACTCCTGTCGGGCCAGCCGGAGCCCCCTCGCTACTTCGCCATGATGAAGAAGCTGAACAAGGTGCCCCGGGCCCTCGTGACCGAGGTTCCGGAAGTTCGAACTCTCACTCTTGACGAGCTCAGCGCTGCCGTCGCGCAGCACACGATGATCGTCGATGCCCGCTCCAAGGTCTCCTTTGCGGGAGGCCATCTGCCCGGGTCGATCAACATCCAGAATAACAAGTCGTTCTCCACCTGGGCCGGCTGGATGGTACCCTACGACGCCCCCTTCATCATCATCGCTCACGACGAGCAGTTGGATGAGATCACTCGCAAGCTCATGCGCATCGGACTCGACAGCATCATCGGGACGTATCCCAATGTGACAGACTGGCAGGGGGCTGGGCATGACCTGTCGGAGCTGCCCCAGATGCACCTGGACGAACTTCAACATGTTTACAATGACCAGTCGGTTACAGTGATCGACGTCCGGGCGCAGTCGGAGCACGTTGCGGGGCACATTCCCGGTGCGCGGCATATCCACGGCGGATACCTGCGCGATCATCTGCCCGAGATCCCACGGGACACGACGGTCGTCATTGCCTGCCAGGGTGGCGATCGCTCCAGCATCGCTGCGAGCTACCTCATGCGCGAGGGCTTTACCAACATCCGCAACTTCCCACAAGGCTTCGGCGGCTGGAAAGCCTCTGGTGCACCCGTCAAACTAGGAAACAACCCATGATCAACGAGATCCAGCCGGACGCATTGAAAGCGCGCCTGGCCGCCAACAAGAACCTCGTGCTTCTTGATGTTAGGCAGCCTGAAGAGCACGCCGAAAAGAACATCCCCAACTCCATCCTCATCCCGTTGGGAGAACTGCCGGCAC
Source organism: uncultured Melioribacter sp. (assembly GCA_964393485.1). Classification (GTDB taxonomy): domain Bacteria; phylum Bacteroidota; class Ignavibacteria; order Kapaibacteriales; family Kapaibacteriaceae; genus UBA10438. The sequence continues at coordinate 15,697 of CAYMTW010000018.1, forward strand.
GCATGGCCGAACTCGAACAGCTCAAGGACAAGGAGATCGTCGTGTATTGCCGGTCCGGCAATCGCAGCGGTCAGGCCTGCATGTTTCTTGAAATGCAGGGCTTTACCAACCCCGTGAATCTTCGCGGCGGCATGCTGGCCTGGTAAGTCAACAGATGCTCCTGCTTGGCACGATCGCCGTTGTTATCGGCGTCTCGCTCGGCCTGATCGGCGCCGGTGGCGCTATCGTGGCCGTGCCGGCCTTAGTGTACATCGGTGACATCGATCCGCGTCTGGCAAGTGGCTATGCGCTATTTATGGTCGCCGTCTCCTCGGCCATCGTCAGTATCGACCATCTGCGCAACCGGCGCGTCGATATACCGTCGGTGCTGGCCTTCGGTAGCACCACGATCATCTCCATTCTGCTGGTGCGCCGTTATGTGGCCCCGATGGTGCCGCCCACGCCGCAGATGCTTGCCTTCGCGGCCGTGCTGATGCTGGCCGCCATACGCATGCTGCGTCCGGGCAAGCCCCCTGATAAAAACACGCAGCGACCGACCTACCTGGCCGGCTACGGCGTTGTCATCGGATCGATCAGCGGAATCCTCGGCGTGGGAGGGGGCTTTCTGATGACGCCGGCGCTGGTGCTCTGGGCCGGACTCGACATGAAGCGGGCTGTGGCCACTTCGCTTGTACTGATCTCCGTCAACTCCGCCATCGGCGTTGTGGCCGACCTCTGGGGAGGTGTCGTCTATGACTGGCCGCTGGTGCTGACGTTCACAGGACTGACGACGATCGGCATCATCTGCGGCATGCTCGCCTCACGCCTCATTGACGCAACAACGCTGCGTCAGGGCTTCGGCTGGGTTATCCTGGCCATCGGCATCGCCGTGCTGCTGCGCGAGATCCTGCCGATGCTGTAAGGGGGCTATGCGCTCTTCTTGCGGAACACGAAGCTGATGGGCACACCCTCAAGGTCATGGATGTTGCGCAACTGACGTTCGATAAAGCGCTTGTAGGCTTCCGGCAGCAGCTCGGGGAAGTTCAGAAAGAAGGCAAACAGAGGGGGCTCAGTACTAACCTGCGTGACGTAGTTGATGCGCAGGTCGCGCCCCTTAACGCTCGGAGGGGGCGTGCGCTCGAGCATCGCGATGAGCTCTTCGTTCAGCTCATGCGTTGGGATGCGAACTTCCCGACGCTCCTGTATCTGCTTGGCCATCTCCACGAGCTTAGTGATCCGTTGCTTGGTCACAGCCGAGATCGTGATGATCGGCACGTAGTCGAGCGTGCGCAGTTCATCACGGATCTTCTGCATGAACATATCGGCAGTCTTGGTATCCTTTTCGATCAGATCCCACTTGTTTAGCGCAATGATGATGCCCTTACGGGCCTGCTCAACCTCACTGATGATGCGCTTGTCCTGGGCCTCGAGACCCTGCACCGCGTCGATCACCACAACGGCTACGTCACAACGGTCGATAGCGCGCGATGTGCGCATCGTGCTGTACAGCTCAACGCTCTCCTTGATCTGACTGCGTCGGCGCAGGCCAGCCGTATCGATGAGAACAACTTGTTCTCCGTAATACGTGAGCACACTATCAATGGCATCACGGGTGGTACCAGCAACGGGCGTCACAACCATGCGGTCCTTGCCCAGAAGTGCGTTCGTGAGCGAACTCTTACCCACGTTTGGACGTCCCACGATGGCGATCTTCAGTCGCGTGTCCTCCTCGTCAGACCCCTGATCAAGATGCTCAATGACGGCATCGAGGAAGTCGCCCGTACTACGTCCGTTCAGAGCCGAGATCGGGTACGGATCCCCAAGGCCCAACGAATAGAACTCAGCCGAATTCATGTCGGAGATTGCGTTATCGCACTTGTTCACGACGAGAACGACTGGCTTCTTGCCCGAGCGGAGCATCGACGCAATGGTCTCATCGACCGGGGTGATGCCGTCGCGTCCATCCACGGCAAAGAGGATGACGTCGGCCTCTTCGATCGCCAGCATTGCCTGCTCACGAATGGCCTTCTCAAACACGTCGTCGCTTTGCGGCACAATTCCGCCCGTATCCACGATGTCGAAGTGCTTGCCTCCCCACTCGGCCCGCGCATACAGACGATCTCGGGTTACCCCCGGCTCCCCCTCAACGATGGCATGACGCTCCTCAATGATGCGATTGAACAGAGTTGACTTGCCAACATTCGGTCGGCCGACGATAGCTACAAGACCCATATCTGGCAAGTTACGGAGTTACTGAGGTACGGAGTGACGAAGTGACCAGCGACGAGTAGGGGCGAGACGCAGTCTCGCCCGTTGACCACCAATCCTGCAAGATCAGGCGGCCACGCGTTTCAGCGACTGTTTATGAGCATTGCCTATTCGTGATTATCTATCACCCATCGCGCACCCATGGCTGAAGCCGTGGGCTATTGTGAGATGAAACACAACACACCCAAAAACATCACACCTTGCAGTGGACACACCGGTGCGAGGTGCAATAGCGTCATCCCGAGGAGCCGAAGGCTACGAAGGACCGCACCGGGAGATCTGCGACAAAGCGACGAAGTTGCGATATGACGGGTAACGAAGTGACGAGTGATCTCGGAAGCTCGGCAACTCCGTACCTCCGTACCTCCGTAACTCAGTACTTCAGTAACTCCGTAACGATCGTATCCGTCGTTACACCTTCGGCTTCGGCAGAGAAGTTTGTGACGATGCGGTGGCGCAGAACGCTATGGGCAACGGCATTAACATCGTCAATACCAGGGGTGAATCGGCCATGCAGAGCGGCACGGCTCTTTGCGCCGAGCACCAGATATTGGGAGGCACGAGGACCAGCCCCATAGCTGATGTAATCCTTGACCATCTTGGCGGTGGTCTCTGTGGGGCGGGTAGCACGGACAAGTTTGACCGCGTATTCAATGACGTTGTCGGCAACGGGCACACGGCGCACGAGTTCCTGAAACGTGACGATGTCGCTGGCGGACATAACGGTATTTACCTTCGCCGAGCTGCCGCCTGTCGTCGTGCGGACAACATCAACTTCTTCGCTGTACGAAGGATAGTCGAGCCGAAGATTGAACATGAACCGGTCCAGCTGAGCTTCAGGGAGCGGGTATGTTCCTTCCTGTTCGATCGGGTTCTGCGTGGCCAGCACGAAAAACGGCTCTTCCAGCCGATATGTTGTGCCGGAAGCAGTCACACTGTGTTCCTGCATGGCTTCAAGCAGAGCAGCTTGCGTCTTCGGAGGTGTCCGGTTGATTTCGTCAGCCAGCACCATATTGGCAAACACAGGCCCCTTAACAAACCGGAAGGTCTTCTGCCCGGTCGAGAGGTTGTCCTCGATCACTTCCGTGCCCGTTATATCGCCCGGCATAAGATCCGGCGTGAACTGCACGCGCGAAAACGACAGGTCGAGCGAGTCGGCCAGTGTACGAATCAGCAACGTCTTGGCGAGACCCGGCACTCCCACCAGCAGACAGTGCCCGCGGGCAAAGAGCGACACAAGGAGTTGGTCCACCACGTCGTGCTGGCCGACGATGACCTTCGAAATCTCTCTTTTAACTGAGGTGATATTCTCGGCAAGCTTGCCAACCAGGACGGTATCTGACATGAGGATAGGGGGCTTTCAGGATTATTGAGAGGCGGACGTCTGCTCAAGGGCTGACGTCACGGAGTGGATAAGTCGATCGATCTCGGCTTCTGTTGTATGGCGTCCAAAGGAAAAACGAACAGTTGCGAACGCCTGTGCTTCTGTTCGGCCCATTGCCAGGAGCGTCTGCGATGGCGCCTGCTTAGCCGACGAACAGGCACTGCCCCTACTGCAAGCAACCTCTGGCAAGTTTGCAAGCAATAGTTCGGAAGAATGCTCGCCGAACATGACGTTACTGATGGTTGATACTCGGGGCGCAGCGGCGCAGTTCACGACGATTCCCGGTACGGAGCTTAGGGCATTCTCAAATCGTTGGCGTAAGGCAGAAATTCGCGCGGACTCTTCCTGCATGCAGCTGTGGGCAATGGTGCCTGCCGCAGCTAATCCGACGATTCCCGGGACGTTGTGGGTTCCACTACGAACCCCACCTTCCTGGCCGCCACCAACAATCAATGGACGAATCCTTGAGGCAACCTCTCGGCTAACGTACAACGCACCGCAACCCTTTGGTCCATAAATCTTGTGTGCAGAGATAGACATTATGTCGATCCCCATCGCCCCAACATCAACGGGAAGCTTGCCATATGCCTGTGTGGCATCGGTCATGAAAAGGGCACCATGTCGGTGCGCCAGAGCAGAAAGTGCCTCTATCTCCTGTATCACTCCCGTCTCATTGTTCACATACATCACAGAGACAAGAAGAACCTGATCATCGATTAATCGCTCAGCTTCCGCCATCTTCACGCGACCGTCGTGATCTACAGGGAGCCAGATTACTTCGAAACCATCCTCACCACATCGTGCGACGGCGTCGCGCACTGCCGGGTGCTCGGACCGAACACTAACGATCTTGGTGCGTCCGCCTGGTGAACGAGTTGCGGAAGCCGCACACCCTTGAATGGCGATGTTGATTGATTCGGTCGCACCTGAAGTGAAGAAGATCTCATCGAATCCTGCGTTTACATGGCGCGCCACTTCCATCCGAGCCTTCATCACGGCCATCTGCGCCTGCATGCCCCCTGTGTGAGAGCTTGCGGCATTGAAGTACACATCCGTCAGATAGGGCATCATCGCCTCAAGCACCCGGTTGTCAAGGGGCGTGGTTGCAGCGTAATCGACGTAGAGAAGGCTCATAGGTTACGAAAATACGAGGCCGTAGAGGATGGTTGCTATCAGAGCGGCGACCATTGGGAACCACACCAATCGAACGAGCTCGGCAACGCTAGCCCCACTTACGGTGCTCGAAAAGTGCATCACGGCCGACACTGGCGACATTGTGCGTCCGATGCTGGCACCGATGGCACCGAACACTCCGAGGGTGATTGCCTGCAAAACATTGCCGGAGGCCACGAGTGAGGGGAGCACCGCCTGCGAGAAAGCAACACTTGGGGCCGTTCCTGAGCCACTGATGACGGCCAGGATCCACGTAAGAGTCGGGCTGAGCACGGTGGCTGTTGCCGGACTTGATGCAATGAGCCCCGTGAGCTGCCATATCGCACCAACAGCCTCGAGTCCTGCGAGAAAGCAACTGGCTGCGATGATCACCGAAATGACATTCGTGAAGGCATAGCCCATTCCTGAAAAGAACTCAACTGTTACTGCGCTGGCATGGCGCCCAAAGGAACGGATGTCGGCTGCTGTCACCACGATCACCAGCATCGTGCAGATGAGCATAACTGCACTTACAGCGATACCATGCGGCCAGATCTGCTGAATCATTGGAACAAGAGCAAATCGTGGCTGCAGCAACAACAGCAGGAGAACCGGCAAAGGGGCAAGCAGAGCACGCACCACGTTCGGACGTTCTTCGGTGGCAGCATCCATGGTCTGATGTCCAGATGGAATCAACGACCCACGCCGGTGGAGGACAATCATCAAGCTGACAATGGCTGCAGCACAGGACAGCAGCGTCGGAACAAGGGCCTGATCGATCACATCGGCAACACCCGCACCCGTAACTGCCTTCACCGTAACAATGTCGGGTTCGCCAGGATTGAAGAGGTTACCACCAACGCTGCATCCGATAAGCAGCGTGGCCCCTGCTGATACTGGCGTGAATCCGGCGGCGATCAGCAGTGGTACGAGAATTGGGCCAACCGCTGCAGCAGCAGCCGTCTGGCTGGTAATGGCCATGTTCGTTACGAAGCCGATCATGATGCCACCCGGCACAAGAGCCCAGGATACCTTTCGCAGCGGATGCACCAGAAGTCGCACCATCTCCGTGTCACAGCCAGTGTAGCGCAGCACAAATGCATACCCCATGGCTGTGCAGATCGGACCGATGATCTCGCCCCGACTCATCACACCCTGAAACACATCCAGGATCTTTGTCGGAACTCCAACAAGAGCCGACAGCAGGACTCCGGCAATGATCAGGACGAGTCGCACATCGACTCTTCGAACGATGAGGATGATCGCCGCGATCACGATGAGTATGGTAGAAAACAGCACCATTCAGCGATCAGTAGCCCTTGGCGTTCCAAGGGCGAACCTGCGAGGCAAAGGGAGCAATTGCTGATTCGATCTCGGATGCCACTCCGGCGGCACCCACCACCCAGCGGCTCCGATCATAGAGTCGTTGCTGCACGCTCAGGAGGTCGGCCGCCGTCAACTGCTGAATCCGTTTGATGTACCGCTCATAGTGATCGAATGGCAGATTGAACTGCAGCAGCGTGTAGAGTAAATAGGCTGTCTGCTGGGGCGTTTCACACGAGCGTGCAAACGAACCAAGGATGTATTGCCGAGCATTTTCGAGTTCGTCGTCAGGGATGAGCTCTGATCCCATGCGATCAACCTCTGATGCGATCGTCGCCATCGTATCGGTCGTGAACTCATTGCCCACGCTGGTGCTGATGATGATCGAGGAATCGAGCTGACGGGAGTGTGGAGAAGCATATGCCCCATAGGTATAACCCTTCTCTTCACGAAGGATCGTGAAGAGTCGCGCCAGTGAGTAGCCACCGAAGACGGTCGTGATCAGCTGCACAGCGGCATAGTCTGGGTGGTGCATTGAGACCGAAGGGAGAAGAATGCGAAAGGCCGTCTGTACTGCTTCGTCGTTATCGGCGATCACGGCAATCCCCGAGCTGATCGTCGGCATTGATGGTTCTTCTGTGTGGCCGCCGGCGGCAAGGGAGCCGAACAGACTTTCCAGAACCGGCAGGACACGATCGATCGCGATGGGTCCTGCTATGATGATTCGACGGGGCACTCGCAGCAGCGAAGTGTGCACACTCCGAAGGTGGTCCACCGTGATCCCGGCCAGCGACTGCGGAGTGCCGTCTTTCGCACATGCATACGGGTGGTCACCATACGCCCCCTGACCCGCTGCGCGGGCTGCCAGCCAATCGACGTCCTTGCAGTCGATCATGATATCGGCGAGTGTGCGCGTTTTCAGCTTCTCGAGCTCGTCAGCGTCAAAGCGCGGCTCTCTGATGCAGCTGGCCATGAGTCGTGCAGCATCATCAAACCACTCTCCAAGCCCAGTCACCTGTAATGAGGAGCTTTCGTGACTGGTTGACGCACGCAGCCAACAGCCGCGACTCTCAACTTCGTCGGCAAAAGCAGCCGCATCAAGCCCTGCAGCACCAAGCGTAAGCATTTGCATGGTCATCGACGTGTCACCCTGAACGACATCGCGCGTAGAGCCGTGGTCGAGTGCGAGAGTGATCGTCAGAATGTCTTTGCTAGACGATGGAACGACGTAGACTGGCGTTCCGTTGGAGAGTTCGCCACGATCTATTCGTGGCATAACAAATGACAATGGATCACGCGATAACGATGGGGCTGAATGCATTTGATAAATTTACGGTAATGAAACCCACCCACGTCATCATTACAGGCGCTTCGTCGGGCATTGGCCGCGCCTGTGCAGAGGCCTTTGCATCGCTCGGTGCCAACCTCTCTCTCTGGGCCCGACGCAACGACAGGCTGCAGGAGCTTGCTGACTCGCTTGTGCAGCAGCACGGCATCGAAGTGCACACGGCAACGGTAGACGTGCGGGACCTGTCTGCTGTTCGAACGACGGTCGAGTCATTACCAGCGGCGTTTCGCGCGCCTGACGTGCTGGTGAACAATGCCGGGCTCTCCCGCGGCCTGCTTCCGTTGCAGGAAGGGCTGATCGACGACTGGGAGGAGATGATCGACACTAACATCAAGGGGCTTCTCTACGTCACTCGCTCGGTGCTCCCGCACATGATCGCCCGCTCAACCGGACTGGTGGTGAACATCGCCTCGATCGCCGGTATCCAGCCGTATCGCGGAGGTAATGTGTACGGGGCGACGAAGGCCGCCGTGAAGATGATCTCCGATTCCCTACAGATCGATGTCAACGGTACCGGCGTACGCATCTGTAACATTGACCCAGGTCTTGTCGAAACGGAGTTCTCCGAGATCCGCTTTCATGGCGATACCGAGCGTGCCGCCGGGGTGTACAAAGGCTATACGCCCCTTACGGGATCTGATATTGCCGAGTGTGTGGTGTTTGCAGCGACACGCCCGGCACATGTGAGCATCCAGGATATTCTGATCACCCCCACCGCTCAGGCCAACGTTGGTTTGATCGACAAAAGGCTCTAAGTGGAAAATGTTGAAACCGTACGCTACACCATCGAGGGCCATGTGCAGGGAGTCGGATATCGCCGCTTTGCACTGCATCATGCACATCGACTCTATTTGCATGGCTTCGTGACCAATCTCGAAGATGGCATCGTCGAATGCGTTGCTCAGGGAACCGTCGAAGCGCTCACAGAGTTTGAGATGATCCTGCGGCAAGGCCCGCAGTTTGCCTCCGTTACCTCAGTGACGTGTGACGAACTACCAAACCATCGAGAGTTTCACACCTTTCGCATTGTCTAACGTTCATTACTATCACTACCATGAACCTTGACCCCTCCTCAGTCGTTGTCGTTACCGGTGCATCATCTGGACTTGGCGCAGCCCTAGCCATACATGCAGCATCTCGCGGATGTCGCGTTGTGCTCGTCGCCCGACGTCAGGACCGACTGAAATCGGTGGCAGAAGCTGTCACCGAACGCGGCGGTCAGCCCGTCTGTATCGTTGCCGATGTGTCGGTCGAGAGCGAGTGCGAACGCGTTATCAACGAGGTGGTCGCCACCTATGGACGTATCGATGCGCTTATTAACAACGCCGGACGCGGCAACATGAATAGCGTTGAAGATACGCCCACAGAGCAGTGGCGTTCGATGTTCGCGGTGAACGTCGATTCCGTCTTCTGGCTTACCGCCCGCGCTCTGCCGCACATGCGTGCGGCCAATACCGGCAGCATTGTGGCCATCTCAAGTGTGGCCGGGCGGTATGGGCACCCATACAACGCCGCCTACGTCGCCGCCAAGCACGCCGTTGTGGGCTTCATCGCCGCGCTGCGCACGGAACTTGTCGGCACGGGTATTAACGCTACTGTGGTGTGCCCAGCCGGCATCACCACAGAATGGGGCAACGTGACCGAAGGGGGCCCCATCGGCGCACTCTATGGTCAGGCTATTCCCCGATCGCGCACCATTGCCCGCGAGCAGAATCTCGCAACCGCACCGCTCTCTCGCATGATGTCGGCCGATGAATGTGCCACCATCGTCATTGATTCCATTCTGGCGGGCCGTAGCGACGATGTCTTCACGCACTCTGGGACAAAGGATATTGCGGTGCAGACGCTGCAGGACCGGTGTGCGCAGGAGGACCGGTTCGAAGCCCTCTGGCTGGCAATGGCTGAATCATACGCGTCACAGCGCGGAAGTACCTGATAAGGCTGACGATGAGGGCAATTGCGATATCTGCACTCTTTTGCCTGACGGTACTGGGCGCTTCGTCACAGCAGGACCGGCTGGCGCTGGTGCTTACTGGAGGTGGCGCGCGCGGTCTCTCGCAGATCGGCGTCCTTCGTGTCCTTGAACGCGCCGGTGTGCGTCCCGATGTGATCGTTGGATGTTCCTTCGGAAGCGTTGTGGGTGCTCTCTACGCTGCCGGGCACACCGCCGACGAGATCGACAGTATCATGCGAACGATCGACTGGGAGGATATCATTTCTCTACGTCCGGACTCGGAGCGTGAGTATATGTTCCTCTCACAGAAGCAGGAGAGCGACCAGAACCTGCTCAAGCTGCGATTCAATAACTTTTCCGTTCAGCCCCCTACTGCTATCGGTGGAAGCGCGCGCTTTTCATTGCTTCTGCAGCAGATCCTCTGGAAAAGTCCCTACGGTCATGTCACGCGCTTCGATGATCTGCGCATCCCGCTGCGCGTTGTGACAACCAATCTGGCAAATGGACGTCCGGCCTTGCTTGGTAGTGGCAATTTGGCACTAGCTGTGCGCGCAAGCGCAACCTTTCCGCTGCGGTACTCACCAGTGCGCTGGGGCGATGACTCGATCCTTGTTGATGGCGGACTCGTTGCGAACATCCCTACAGACGTTGCCATCGGGCTTGGCGCAACGAAAATCATCGTCGTCAACACGGTCAGCCCCCTGGAAAAGCCTGAGGCCCTGACCACGGCCCTGTCGATCGCCGATCAGGCACTCATGTCGTCGATGAAGCTCCTCGACTCGGTACGTCTTGCCGGCGCTGACGTAGTGATCACACCTGATCTGGCTGGACGAACTACATTCGACTTTGGAGATGTCGATTCGATGGTCGCTCTGGGTCAGAAGGCTGCTGAGCAGCAGTTTGAGAGCCTTCAGCGCCTTGCCCGCCTGCAGCAAGAACAAAGCAATCGTGTGTCCGCACCGCCGCTCCGCATCGTCTCGATCGATGGCGACACAGTCCTGGCCGAAGCAGTGCGGTCTGATGTCTCAAGCGATGGATTCTTTGCTTCGCGCGATGTCCTCTACCGCGAGATACGAACACGCGTCCTGCGCAACCTGAGGTCACGGGGCTTCGATCATGCCTTCGTCCGGACCATCTCCCTGAGAGATCAGGATCTGGAGGTCATCATCGACCGTGGAACGAGGCTCACAGCCGCTCTTGATCTGCGATCCGATGTTGGCGCAAGCGAAGTCCAACGTGAACTGGACTTTACGGAATCGGATACACTTTCACTGCCCGTCCTGATACGCACGTGGCAAAACCTTAACGCCAGCGACCTTCTCAATGAAGTCGATGTGCGTGCCGAGCCCGATGATATCAGCGGCACTCGCGTTACCATCGTGGCTCGGGGTCAAGGCAACCAGTCCGTAGGGCTGGGTCTTCGCGTGGACAATGAGCGCTACACGCAGGGCTCTCTGCAGCTGACGCAGGAGAGCTTCCTCACGCCCGGTCTTCGATTGATGGCACGGGGCTCGTTGAGCGAGCGCATCGGCTCACTGGCTGTGGGTATGGAGATTCCGCGCATTGCCGGTACGCTCTGGACCGCAACGCTAAAGGCGTACACGAGCTTCCGTAACGTCTGGATCTATGGCAACCGCGATGGCCGACCAGCGCACGCTCCGATTCCACTTCGTCTGAATGAATTCTCCGAGGACCGATACGGTGCACGCCTAAGTGCCGGACGTCAGCTCGAGCGCAACGGTGTGGTGCTGGCCGAGCTGCGCTATGAGAACCTCCGCTACCGGGATCTCAATGCCACCGAACGCACCTCCTTTCAAACAATCGGTACGGTGCGAGCCGTAGCGCGATGGGATGACCGCAACCGGACGGCCTATGCCACACGGGGCCGCACAATTGACCTCTTTGCCGAAACGTCCGTGCTGCGTCTGTCAAACGAAGTGTCGTTCACGAAACTATCGGCTGCCGCTTCATCGATCTTTCACCTGGGCTGGCTCACGCTCACCCCATCGGCCATGATCGGGGCTGCCGATCGCACACTGCCGCCTGCAGAGCAGTTTTCACTCGGAGGACAGGATATGCTGTTCGGAATGCGTGAGGACCAGATCCGCGGACGGCAGATCGTGGTTGGCAATTTCGATGTGCGTGTCAAGCTCCCGATCCGGATTCTGTTCGACACCTATTTCTCCGTCCGCTACGATGTGGGTGCGGTCTGGGAGAACCCCGAATTCATCCGCATCGATCAGCTGCGTCAGGGTCTCGGAGCCACCTTGGGCATCGACTCGCCAATCGGACCATTCAACATCTCTATTGGCCGGTGCTTCTACCAGTTCCCATCAACACCTAGAATGGTGGTCGAACCGGTCCTGCTCTACTTCAGCCTCGGCGCGCGATTGTAATTTCGCCTCCATGGGTCAGCTCTTCGATCGTCTCCGCAACTACGTCCGCTCGTCCGTGTCGTCACATGCGCACACGCCAGAGCAGACATGGGCCGAGCGCATGGTGGAATCCGAGGATGACGAGCTGCGGAGAATCATTGAAGAACTCAGTCGGGAGGGGGCTTCTTCTTCCGACACTGGCCACACGAGGTCCAGTCGGTCGTCGTCGTACCAACGTCGTGAGCAACCGACAGAACTCCCGGCAGATGTGCTCAGGGCTCACACCACATTGAACGTATCTGTGACGGCTGATGCACAAGCGATCAAGCAGGCCTACAAGTCGGCGATCGCCCGCTGGCATCCAGACCGGTACGGAAGCGCTCCAGCCGAGCAGCAGGCGACAGCACAGCGCATGGCTCGGGAGATCAACGATGCCTATGCTACGCTGAAGAAATACTACTCGATACACTAGCCTCCTATGCAGCCAACCATCTTCGAACGTATCATCGCCCGCGAAATCCCATCGACCATCGAGTACGAGGATGACCGCGTCATTGTCATCCGCGATATCGCACCGAGTGCCCCCTTGCATCTGCTGATCATTCCGAAGCAGGTGATCCGCAACGTGGATGCATTGGAGGATTCCGATGCCGAGCTCGTGGGACATGTCTTCATGGTTGCCCGCGACCTTGCCCGCAAACACGGAGTAGTTGAGAGCGGCTACCGCGTGGTGACGAACTGCAATGAAGATGCTGGACAAACAGTGTTTCATCTGCACTTTCACCTCCTGGCTGGTGAGCCCCTTGGCCGTATGAACTCGCTTGCGCCCAAGCCGGTAAAGCCATCCTCGTCGATGCTCTTTGAAGCGGGCCTGCTGGTCATTGCCGCCATCACTCTCGCAGCGGTGTTCAACAGCATGAACCCGAAGCAGATCCCATGGATGAAAAAAGAGTACGAGCGCACACAGATTTCTGATAGGGAGCTCGAGAAATTCCTTGGAGGTCCAGCTCCCTCGGAACAGCCGACTGCTATGGGTGCCGCTCCCGAACCGTCTGCTGAAGTTGCAGTCATGGTCTCAGGCAAGGCAGAGCCAGCGGCAACCGGTACGCCCACAACGACAGAGAAACAAGCCGCACAATCAGTAATACAGAAGCCATCGAACACCTTTACTGCCGAGCCCGGACTTGTGCGCGAGATCGGACACGATGCCTTTGTTCGGTTCATGAATGCCGGACCGTACCATCTGATCGATGCACGTGGTGCCGAAAAGTTTGCCGAAGGTCATATCGCCAATGCTGTCAACATCTTTGGTGGTGAGGTTCAGTCCAGAATCCCGGACATCATGCAGACACCACGCGACCGGGTGATCTTGATCTATTGCGACGGCGGTGAGTGCGAGCTTTCGCATCATGTGGCTGATGTTCTGAAGCAGTTCAACTACGGACCCATCTTCATCTACACCGGCGGCTGGGCCGAGTGGAAGACCAAACACTGACCCCTCATGCAAGCATCACGTCAACTCCTGCGTCAGCTGGCCGTTCGCTTTGGCCTGATCGGTGAATCACCGGCCATGGTGCAGGCCATGACGCGCCTACTGCAGGTTGCACCAACAGACCTAACGGTCCTCGTCACCGGTGAGACCGGAACGGGCAAGGAGGTCTTTGCCCATGCTGTGCACGACCTCAGTGCACGCAAAAAGGCCCCCTTCGTGAGCGTCAACTGCGGGGCCATTCCCGAAACCCTTCTCGAGAGCGAACTCTTCGGTGCTGAGAAAGGGGCGTTCACGGGCTCCGTCGAACAGCGCAAGGGATTCTTTGAAACCGCACATCGCGGCACCATCTTTCTGGATGAGATCGGCGAGATGCCGATCGCCACACAGGTAAAGCTTCTTCGCATTCTCGAATCAGGCGAGTATTCACGCCTTGGCTCGTCCGATGTGCTGAAAGTTGACGTGCGTGTAGTGGCCGCGACCAACCGCGACCTTGCCTATGAGGTGCGTCAGGGACGGTTTCGTCAGGACCTGTACTTCCGCCTCAATAGCGTCAACATTCACCTGCCCCCGCTGCGGCAGCATCCGGAGGATATCGAGCATCTCATTGAGCACTTTGCCCAGCGTGCAGCCGACAAAAACATTGTACTCTACAACGGCATCGATGCCGCAGCTCTTAGCCTTCTCCAACGTCAGTCATGGCCAGGCAATGTGCGTGAGTTGCGCAACATCATCGAGACCATGGTCACGCTTGAGCAGGGGGCTCGCATCACCGAGGAGATGGTCCTTCGCTACCTGCCGCAGGAGATGCCAGAAGAGTCGCCGTCGATGGCTCTCATGAGTCTGCCCCCTGCCGGAGGCCGTGCTCAAGAATTCGATGTGCAGATGCTCTATCGTGCCCTGCTCCAACTTTCCACCGACGTTGCCGAAGTCAAGTCCGTGCTGCGCCACCTGCTGACAATGAGCGTGGATGCAGCCGCCGCCACGCCGCTGCGCAACGATCCAGCACCAATCGATGATGCGCTGGCCATTCGACCACGCACTGGAGCATCAGCACCACCGGCCCCTTCCGACTCTGATCAACTTGACCTTGCAACCCTTGAACGCCAGGCTATCGAAACCGCTCTGCGCCGCACCCACGGCAATCGCCGCGATGCAGCCAAACTGCTTGGCATCAGCGAACGTACGCTGTACCGGAAGATTGATGAGTATGGGCTGATGTGAGGTGCATCAGCACCGGTCTCGACGGAGCAGCATCGCCGTGGAAGGGGGCTACGTTGAACATGACGGCGTAGATCCCATCAGGCACAGAGTTGGGCACGAAGATCAACTCCGTTATAGTGCAGTCCGTGCGTGGGGCATCGGGCCATTGCCAGAACCGGTGATGGGCAACAAGCGCCCCCTTGTCTTCTTCACGATCTACGGAAGGAAGATCCACCATCAGGTGACGAACACCGCGCTCGACGATCAGGTCCATCGCATTGATGTGAATGTAGGGCGGGTTGTTTGATGACCATTGGCGCGTGCGCTTCGAGGTGTCGTTGGGAAGAGTACGGAGCACCAGCGTGGTGGCTTCGGTATTGGTCCACGCTGCAAGGAGTGCCTCGCGCGTTACGACAACATCGCCCCCTGACTCCGTCAGCTCCACGCTGACGAGGACAGCTGTATCCACCAGATCATGCATGCACTCATCAACGGTGTACCCCCGTCCAGCAATGTGTCCTACACATTCCGTATGCGTGCCGTTGCCGTGTGGTGCGAGCGTAACGATATCACAACGAACTGGACCGCCTTCTTCGACGCTACCCACGAATGCCCCGATGCGGATGGGTTCAAAGGCAGCCGGTGGCAATGAAAAGGCATTGGTTGCCTCTTCGGGAGTGATCGGCAAAGCAATGTCATGCCGACGGTTGAGATCGAAAACATGTCCGCTGAGAACGAGGCATCTCTCTGGTGCTGACTCCATCATGCAACAATTTACGCGGCATCGTGTCACGTTTCTTCTGTTCAGCGCCTCATAGACCGTAAAGCCCCGAGATTGCGTAGTTTTCTGCCACTTCGACAATCACCGGGGCATTTCAGCAACCCTTGTGTTTACGGAAGAGGTAATCCTATGTCTCGCACTCTCAACAAAGTGATGCTTATCGGCAACGTCGGCAAGGATCCCGACGTGCATTTCACGCCGAGCGGCGTGAAGGTGGCGCAGCTTCGCATGGCCACTTCTGAAACCTGGAAGGACAAAGACGGAGCCGTCCAGGAGCATACGGACTGGCACACTGTCATCGCCTGGAGGGGGCTTGCCGACGTTGTCGAGCGGCTCGTGCGCCGCGGCTCACGTCTCTATGTCGAAGGTAAGATTCAGTCCCGTTCGTTTGATGACCGCGACGGTAACAAGCGCTACGTCACGGAGATCATTGCCGAGAACCTCCTGCTTCTCGACGCAAAGAAAACTGAGAATGGCGGTACCCACGCGGAAACTGAACCGGGCTCTGGTACGTCAACCCCGGCCGCCGACGACATTCCCTTCTGACATTCCTCGGAGACCCTGGCTTGGACGTAACGCGTAGTACGGAAATTCGTGTAGGTATTGTAAGCATCCTGTCGATTGCTCTGCTGATCGGCGGAATCATGCTCGGCAAAGGGATCAGTCTGGACCCGAGTCTCAAGCAGATCAAGATCCGCGCCGCTTCCTCCGGCGGCGCCGAAGCCGGAAGCCCTGTAGTGATCAATGGCGTCAAGCGCGGCCAGGTCACTGGTGTTGTCAATCAAAACGGTACTGTTATCATCAACGCCGAAGTTGATGATGTTTCAGATCTCCATGCTGACGCTACGGCCCGTGTGACCATTCTGGAAATCACCGGTGGCAAGAAGATTGAACTCACTCCAGGTACTCAGCCGGAGCCTTTCGACATCAGCCGGGAGATACCGGGAACGGTCTCGGCGGACCTCGGCGGTCTTGTTGCTACGATCGGCGACGTCAGCGGAAACGCCGTCAGCATTGTTCGGCGGTTAGATTCTCTGACAGGCACGTTGACAGAGTTAACGCGCGACGGGCAGTTTGTCACGGATGTTAAGACGATCTCCTCCGAGGGCGCAATCTTTGTCAAAGATCTTCGCACATGGTTTGCCGCAAACAGGGATCCTCTTGGCGCTTCGATCCGCGACCTTCGATCGATCGCCTCACAGCTGCGTGCCAGCGTCGAGAAGAATGAACCCAAGGTCTCTCGTCTCATCGAGCGGCTTGACGCCACGCTTGCGTCGATCGACGGAACTCTGGGCCGTGCCGACAAAGCCTTGACGAATGCCGATTCGCTTGTCCGTCGCATTGATTCCGTGCTTATCGAGGTCAAGGCCAACAAGGGTCTACTCAACACAATGATCTACGATGAGAAGTTTGCCGACCGCTTCGACAGCACACTGTACTGGATCCGCGCCATTCTGCAGGATGCCCGCAATAAAGGCGTGAACGTCAACGTCGGCCTAGGGCATGAATAGGAATGACCGTTTGTTGCTGATGCGTCTTCTTGCCGTTGCCGTCCTCGTCGTGGTGATGGCAGCCTGCAAGAGTCCGAGGTATCTCAACCAGGACTTCGACCTTCGCGATGACGGCGATCGCACCACGGAGCTGCGATTTACCTCCACACGGCATATCGACTCGATCACCGACGTCAAGACCGTCAGGACCGACGTCTGGAAGCTCGAACATTACTCCTATCCCGACTCCATTCGCCTATTCGTGCGGGTGATCGATACAACGGGCTTCATCGTCACGCATATGGCAGCCCCCTACAAGAAGGATGGCGCGCCAGACTACTTTCCAAGACTGGTTGAGCACCTTGGCTCGCGGCGACGCGTCAAGGACTCCGTCGTGACGAACTATGTCGTGCGTGAGATTGGCGAATTGGACTCCATTCCAGCTAACATCGCTCTGGCCATCGACAACTCGGGATCGATGAAAGGGGCCAAGCCAACCCTCGATCTGGGCACGGGTTTGTTTATCGGCATGAAACGGCCATGTGACAAGATCTCACTCACAGCCTACAACAAGGTGATCACCGAGGTGTTCCCTCTCTCAGGGGACACGGCGGTGATGTTTCCTGCTCTGCGCGCGTATGTCAAGCGTCCGATCGGACTGTTCACGTCAACGCATGATGGCATCATGTCTTCACTGCGAACGCTCGACAACGTGCCCCTTGACCAGCCAAAGGTCTGTGTGGTGTTTGCTGACGGTGACGAGAACACCTCGACCACCAAGGCGGCCGATATCTATGAGTTTGCAACCAAGCATAACATCTCGATCTACTGTGTGGGCTTCGGGTTCGCCAGAGATGAGCCCCTTCAAGAACTATCACTCTACACCGGCGGCAAGTACTACCGAGCCTACACCAAGAAGGACCTGATTGCGATCTTTCAGGACATCTGGAACAGCCTTCGCAACTACTATCTCGTTACCTACCGCCCGCCACGATTTGAAGGTCTGCACACAGCTGACCTAACGGTACAGATACCGGGACGCGACACGCTGATTGCCCGGGGTGTGTACGACAAGACACCGCTAAACCCAATGATCGACTCCTCGGAGTTCTCCAAGCGCATTCTGTTTGCCTTCGACGAGAGTATCATCGACACGTCGTCATACCCGATCCTCGATGAACTGGCCGATGCCCTACAGCGCTTCGATCAGGTAGTGCTCGAGATCCAGGGTCACGCATCGCGCAACGGACCGGATGACAATCGCACAGAGTATAACCAGAAGCTCTCCGAGGAGCGTGCGGCCTCTGTCAAGGAAGCTCTCGTTGTTCGCGGTGTTGATCAGTCACGGCTGCGCACCCGAGGCTTTGGATTCCTCATGCCAGTGGTCCCGAACGACACGCCGGAGAACCAGGCACTCAACCGACGCACGGTCTTCAGGATCCTTCGTAAGTAAGAGCGATCGCTCGCGCCACGTTCTGTCCGTCGAGCGCAGCGCTCACAATGCCCCCTGCATAACCGGCCCCTTCGCCACAGGGATAAAGGCGCGCAATACCCGTGTGCTCGTAGGTCTGACGATCTCGCGGAATACGAACCGGCGAAGACGTTCGCGACTCAACACCGACGATCACCGCCTCGTTGGTCAGATAGCCATGCATTGAGCGTCCGAACTCACGGATACCAAAGCGCAAACGCTCGTCAATGGAAGGCGGCAGGATGTCCCGCAGATCGGCTGGGACATGGCCGGGAATGTAGGATGTCTTGGGAATTGACTCCGAGATTCGACCGTCGAGATAGTCCACCAGTCGCTGGGCCGGCGCCCGCTGACTCCCGTCACCATTGGACGCAAAGGCGGCTTGCTCGGTATGAGCCTGGAACTCCAAGGCACCAAAGACGCCGTCATAGCCGCCGCGCTTCCAGTCCTCGGGCTCAACGGCCACGACCGTTCCCGAGTTGGCAAAGGGGCTATCCCGACGTGACATCGACATCCCATTGACGACGATCTCGCCTGGGGCCGTGGCGGCCGGAACGATCAGTCCGCCCGGACACATGCAGAAGGAAAACACACCACGTCCGTCAGCCTGGCACACCAGCGAATATGATGATGCCGGCAAGTTGGGGTCGCGCGGTGACTGATGGTAACGTATCTCATCGACCAGTGCCTGCGGATGCTCGATCCGCACGCCCAGGGCAAAGGGTTTGGCCTCGATCTGCACGCGGCGCCGAGCACACAGCGCAAACACGTCGCGTGCACTGTGTCCGGTGGCAAGCACTACAGCATCGCCCATGAACTCACGTCCGTCTGCGGCTACCACACCACGGATCACACGCTCGTCTGTCTGGCCCGAGATCACTAGATCCGTTACGTGTGCACCGAAATGCACCTCACCGCCATGACGCAGGATCGTCTCACGGATGTTCTGCACCACCATCCAGAGCTTATTGGATCCAATATGCGGGTGAGCATCGACCAGTATGTCAGACGTAGCACCATGTTCAACCAGAAGCTGCAGCACCGTTTCAATGCTGCCGCGCTTATGCGAGCGGGTATAAAGCTTGCCGTCACTATACGTCCCGGCGCCCCCTTCGCCATAGCAGTAATTCGAATGCGGGTCTACGACGCCATCTTGCTGAATGGCCCGCAGGTCTCGCCGACGCGCGCGCACGTCCTTGCCACGGTCCAGCACCACGGGCGTGATGCCGTGCAGAAGGAGCTCCAGGGCGGCGAAGTAGCCAGCCGGACCTGCCCCGACGATCACCACGCGGCGCTTCGGATCGGCCGCCTTCAGGCGGTCCACTATGCGCTCCGTGTCAGGGGGCTCGTGGCCCGTATAGACATCGGCCACAATGCGCACGCGCGGAAACCGCGAACGGGCATCGATCGAGCGTCGCACCATCCGAACGCCGGCTTCAGCATCGTCGGCAAGCCCCGCCTGACGTCGTGCGCAGCGCCGGACCTCGGCCGGATCGGCCGCCTGGGCCGGAGTTATCACCATGTCGATGCGCGTTATCACGCGCCAAAGTTACGGTCGTAACTTGGGTCATGGACCTCTATGAACGGATCTACGACATCGTGCGCTCAGTTCCGCCCGGCAAGGTAACCACATACGGTCACATCGCGCAGGCGGTTGGCACGCGTGGCGGTGCCCGCCTGGTAGGCTGGGCGCTGAACGCCGTGGCTCTGTCGGACCGGGTGGATATTCCCTGCCACCGTGTGGTGAACCGCCTGGGCGAGCTCTCCGGCAAGATGCACTTCGAAACGCCCTTCGTCATGCGCGAACGTCTCGAGGCCGAAAACGTGACGTTTATTGGTGAAACGGTCGATCTGTCTCGTCATCTTTGGGTTCCACCGATTGCAGGCTGACCGTATCTTTGCCGTCCATCATTTTATCTGAAAGCCCCCTTCATGCGCATTGTCGCCGTACTTCCCATCTTCCTCTGCATCGGACTGCTGTTCGCCGGCTGTGACGGTGGGAGCAAGAATCTCTCAACATTCAAGGATTCGACGAGCTATGCCATTGGCACGCAGGTTGGCAAGTCCCTGGTATCGAGCAAATTCGATGTCGATCCTGATGTGGTTGCCCAGGCCATCAAGGACGCGATGGGTGGAAGCCCGTTGATGACCGATTCGATCGTAGCCCTGATGATGAACAAGCTCGAGCAAAGCCGTCGCGATCAGCAGGTGAAAGAAGATGAATCAAAGGCCAAGGGCAATATCAAGGCCGGCAAGGACTTCCTCGAAGCCAATAAATCCAAGCCCGGAGTCGTCACTACGGCCAGCGGCCTGCAATACAAGGTGCTGACAGCCGGCTCGGGAGCCAAGCCCACATCCGCCTCAACGGTCAAGATTCACTACACGGGTTCGCTGATCGATGGTACGGTCTTCGACAGCAGCATTAAGCGCGGTGAGCCGGCCGAATTTCCTCTCGGTGGCGTGATTCCAGGTTTTTCTGAGGCCCTGTCGCTGATGAGCGTTGGCGCCAAGTACGTGGTGTATATGCCGAGCGAACTGGCCTACGGCATGCAGCAGGCCGGCCCCATTCCGCCTGGATCGGTGCTGGTTTTCGAGATCGAGCTTCTGGGAATCAAGTAACCAACAACGTCATTTTCTCACTTTTCACCCAACGACAAAATGAGAGTCACCATCACATTCACAATCGCCCTCGCAACGATCGTCCTCAGTGCCGCGTCTGTTGCAACGGCACAGGACAAAAAGATCATGACCGCTAAGGACAGCGCCAGCTATGCCGTCGGAGCCTCCGTCGGACGCTCCATCAAAGACCAGGACCTCGACGTTGACGCCGAGCTCGTGGCAGCAGGTATGCGCGATGCTCTGGCCGGAACGCTCAAGCTGACGCCAGATCAACTGCAGGCAGCCCTTATGGCAATGCAGCAGCAAGCCATGGAAAAGATGCAGGCCCGCCAAGCTGCCGCAGGCACCGAAAATGCCGCTAAGGGAGAGAAGTTCCTGGCAGAGAACAAGAACAAGCCCGGCATAAAGGTCACGGCAAGCGGACTTCAATACAAGGTCAACACTGAAGGCACGGGCAAGAAGCCGACCAAAGACAACGTCGTCAAGGTTCACTACACCGGAAAACTCCTTGATGGTACGGTCTTCGACAGCTCCGTCGAACGCGGCGAACCAGCAGAGTTTCCACTCGGCAACGTCATCGCCGGATGGACAGAAGCCCTTCAGCTGATGAGCGTCGGCTCAAAGTACACGATCTACCTCCCACCGTCGATCGCCTACGGCGAACGCGGTGCCGGCGGCCAGATCGGTCCGAACGCTACGTTGATCTTCGACGTCGAGCTGATCGACATCGTTAAGTAACCCCCCACAGCCCCTTTCTACAAGCGTCGGTATGGCTTCTGCCATGCCGACGTTTTTTTTCAGGTTTCAGGTTACGGGTTACGGGTTACGGGTTACGGGTTATCCGTAAATTTCGACCCATTGCGACATCCGAGTTGCGGAATTGATGCTCGTTCGATGTCGTCTTCACCCATACCCCGTGCCTGGATTCCCGCTTGCGCGGGAATGACGATCAACCACATACCTCAAACCTCACACCCGTCTTGAACCAGCTCCCCATCTACGGCCTTGTTGGCCTGCCCCTTGCCGCCGTGATCCTTGTTGCCTATCAGGCACTCACGGGCGACGTTTCCATGTTCAACGTTGCGATGTGCGTGGTTGGCGTCGTGCTGACCGAGTTCGGCATCACGTTCGCCTATCACCGCATGGTGGTGCACAAGGCCTTTGAGG
>CAYMTW010000019.1:0-34021 GCA_964393485.1 uncultured Melioribacter sp.
CGCCGCTGGCAGCCCCCTGAAAGAACGTGAGCCGATCGATGAGATCGATATGACCCTGGTAGTTGAACTTGGTACCGTCCATCAGATTGCGCGACGGGCGAATACCGTGCACGGCACTGCGAAGCATCAGCCAGGGGGCGTCAAAGTTGCGGCCGTTGAACGAGATGAGCGTGATACTGCGGTGATGGGCAAGGAGCTTCCAGAAGGATTCGAGCATCACCCGTTCGCTGCCGCAATACCATGTGGCGCCGGTGGACAGCGTGCTCTGTGCGAACTTGTCGTCATCGCTCATCGATGGGTCGAGTGAGTAGGCCACTTGCTTCGATTGCCACTCATCGCCAACGCGCGTCATCATCTGCATGCCGATGCAGGAAATGAAGCCGGTCATCGGACTCAGGCCGAACTCGTTGGTGCGCTTGTCACGGTCCTCATCCGTCACTACGCCGCGTAGCAGATACTCCTTCTGCACATCATCAAAGTGGTCCAGGGGAAACCCAACGGTTTCGAGGTCAAAGACGAGGTAGGATGGTTCCATCGAAGGGGTTCCGTGATGTGTCAGGGGAGCATGGACTCGAGTTGTACTGCCGCAGGATGCGAAGGGGCCAGGCGACGCGCCTGCATGCGGTAACGGCGGAATGAGGTGGTGTCCGAAAGGGCGTCAAGATGATACATGGCCGTCGAGCCCAGGGCCATCATGGTGATGTCCCGCAGCGAGGAATCCAGACGTTCGCGCGGTGCGTACAGCGACGTGATGACCTTCTCAAGTCCCACATCGGAGAAACGCTGTTTCGGCATCGTGCCTGGACGGATGAGCCGCACCAGAGGTCCGGCCGGAACGGGCTGCCAGCCAGACGCAAAGCCGGGCTCGTCGCTCAGTAGCTCGGGTGTGACGTAGAGCGGACGCTCGGCATTGTTGTCGAGCAGGCTGTTGAGCATAGCCACAAAGCGCGGCTGGATTTCCTGTGACTTCCCGGCCCGCACAAACGCATCACCGTCTTGTTCGAAGTCCGCCAGAAGCGGCATGTAGGCATCGATCTCGCGCTGTGCCCGCCCCATGACCACTGGATAGCGCTGCGTAAGGTAGGGGGCATACCAGGTGCGACGGAACAGTTCTTTGTCGATAACGGCAACATCTGGACGTGTACCGTGTACCACCTGCTCATACCATGCTGCAGAGCAGAAGAAGTCCCACTGACGTGTGATGATCACCGCATTGGGCTCGGCATGGGCAAGCACCCATTCGGTGTAACCCTCCACCGCACGATGATGCGATCGGTCCTGCTGCGAATAGTTGATGGTAAGTGATACCACGGGCACTACCAGAGCAACCCACGACAGCGCAGGAGCAAAGCGCTGCACAAGCCACCAGATTCCAACGCCCGAGAAGACCAGCGCAACCACGATAGTTGGCAGGAAGTATGACTCGATATCCGGAATAGAGTATCCAAGTGCAATGCCAAGATTGCCGGTTGCCAGCACCAGAAAACCAAACGTCAGGCGTCTGTTGGAGCGCATCATCTGCCAGAGTCCGATCGCCAATGCGCCGTATCCTGCCCAGAGAACTGCATTGGAAAGAACGTGCTGGAAGATGCGGGCATTGACCTTCAGGACCTGACGGTCGCTGAAGAGCCACACGCCGAACTGCGTGCCCTTGACGTGGTAGAGAAAGGCATCGAGACTGCGATGCACCATGCCCCAGTTAAGAGGGGGCTCCTGTGCGCTGCGAAGTGGAAGCACGGCGTAGAGCAGAACGCCCAAAAGTGCCGGTCCTATCACGAGATACCATGAGCGAAGATGCCCGGGACGCCGGGCACTGAGCCAGAGTAGCATCAGTCCGGGCGCAAGGAAGGCGCTCGACAAATGATTGGCAAGCATCAGTCCGTAGAACAGGCCGGACATGGCCGACCAGCGGGAAGATCCATCAGCATCATCGTGAAGACTCTTCAGCACGCACAACAGCGTGAGCACCAGCAGGCACAGATGCAGCGAATACACTTCAAGTGACGTTGCCTGCGACCATACCAGACCGCTGAATCCCAGCATCAGCGAGGTTGCAGCCGATGCAATACGATGGGACGCTGCAACGCCCCCTTTCAGCAGCAAGAGGACCTCGAGCATCAGTGCATAGGCAGCACCAACGGCAATGGCGCACCAGATGCTGGCCAGCATGTTCAGCCAGCCGATATCGGTGCTGACCATCGACCAGACATGACCCAGGATCGTGAATAGCGGGTAGCCCGTGGGGTGGGCAACACCAAGCGTAACCGCGGCTGCAGCCAGCTCGCCATTATCAGTGTATTGCACTGAAGGGGCGTGTGTGGCGATATAGAAGGGCAGCACAAGCGTGGCAATAGCCACGCTCTGCAGAGCCGTGCTGGTTGTAAAACGATGGTACAGAGTGCCCATCAGCTAGCCGAACGGCGTCCCGTTACTCGATGATGAGAGCGCCGCCGACGAGCTCCTGATTGCGCAGGCGCAGCATCATGCGGTAGTATCCCGCGCTGAGACCTTCCGTAGTGAAGGTAGCCTTATCGGACGTCGGAACAGGGAAGGACCGCACCAGGTTGCCGTGCGCGTCGTAGAGTCCAACGCTGCCGATGGTAGCCAAAGGAGACCCTTCAATGACCACGTAGTCATTAGCCGGGTTCGGATACATGCTGATTCCGACTTCCTTGACGTCGCGCACCGAGCTCTGATTCGATACGACAAACTGAATATCGAAATCGAGCTTGTCGGTCGTGTCCTTCTTATCGAACAGCGTTACGCTGATCGTACTTTCGCCTTCCTTGCCGTTCGTCGTCAAGTCAACGTAGATCGGCAGAGAAGAGCCGCCATACAGGATCTGACCTTCGCGGTCGTAGGGATTATCCTCACCAGGATACAGCAACCAGCACAGTGACATGCACAGCTGGGCACGGTGTTCCGCATTGAGCTTGTCAAGGTTGTAGCGGAAGTAGAGCTCCTTAGTGGTAGCCGTGTTGTTCTTCACCTCGCCGTCACGTTTGAGTGAGGCCTTTGATGGTGGTCCGGTCACCGGGTTCGGCTTTGACCAGTCGATGTAAAAGGATTGTGCTCCGGCTCCCACGGTGGCCAGAACAAGCATCAAAGCAACAGCATGAGTTTTCATAATTTGTCGTCCTTCTAAGGCGTGGTGAGCTGCAAATCTAGGGCCTCGACGCTGATTTTTCTCGCCAAGGGGAGTACACGTGGTAAAGTCTATTCTGAGCGTCATTCTGGCGCTGGTTTTCACGGTCGGCATCCGGGCTCAGGAAGGGCAGGGGGCTCAGATTCCGTCGGTCAAGATCAAGAATGTTGGCGGCACAGTCGTCAACACCGCCGACTTCGGCACCACGGACAAGCCGGTAATCATCAGCTTCTGGGCAACCTGGTGCAAGCCCTGCATCCAGGAGCTGCAGACCTACCATGCACTCTACCCCGAGTGGCAGGAAAAGTATGGGGCTTCTCTGGTTGCCGTTTCCATCGACGATGCCCGTAACGCATCCAAGGTAGCCCCCTTCATCAAGTCCCGCACATGGACGTATGAGGTGCTGCTGGATATCAATCAGGAGTTCAAGCGCGCCATGAATGTCAATAACGTGCCGCATACCTTCGTGGTCCAGAACGGCAAAGTTGTGTTTTCCCACAGCGCTTACTCGTCGGGCGATGAGGAAGAACTCGAAGAGCTGCTGAAGAAGCTCACCGGAAAGCCATGATGATGAAGCATTTCATGGTGGCACTCATTGCCGGTGCGGTCTGCGCCATGGCACAGGGCGGAGATGACGGCATGATCAGCGGCTCGGTTCAGACCGATGTCCAGCAGTATGGTCGGGACTCGCTCATCGGCGCGCCAGATGTTCCGGAGAAGCTGCTCTCCAATACGTTCTTCAACCTCACGTTTTCAAAGGGCAAGTTCTCGGCCGGCATCCGGTTTGAGTCGTACCAAGGACCGTTGCTCGGCATCGATCCGCGCTTTGGAACCTCGGGTGCGGGCACGGGCCTGGGTCTGCCGTACCGGTTTGCCAAGTTTGCCGACGAGACGTTCGAAGTCACGGCCGGCAACTTCTATGAGCAGTTCGGCAGTGGCATGATCCTGCGTACGTACGAAGAGCGCAACCTCGGATTTGACAATTCAATCGATGGCGTGCGACTGAAGTACATGCCAGCAGAAGGCATCTCGATTACGGGTCTTGTCGGACGTCAACGGGCTTTCTTCGCCCTGAGTAATGGCATCATCCGTGGCGCGAATCTCGATCTTGACATTAACCAGCTCAAGAGCGACCTTCTGCCGGAAGGCACACGTCTGACGCTGGGTCTGAGCGGTGTTAGTCGCTTCCAGGCTGACGATCAGGATGTGCTCAAGATCCCCGAGAACGTTTTCGCCTACTCGGGTCGAGCAAACCTCGTGATCCATGACCTTTCTCTCGATGTTGAGTACGCCTACAAGATCAATGACCCAAGTGCGACGAATGCTAACTCGTTCAACCCAGGGAATGCCCTTTATGCCAGCGCCTCATGGGCAGGCACGGGGCTGGGCATCAATCTCGCCGCCAAACGCATCGATAATATGGATCTGCGCAGTGACCGCACCGCCACGGGCTTTGCACAGCAGGTGAACTACCTGCCGGCGCTCTCCAAGCAGCACACACTGCGTCTGATCACGCTCTACCCGTATGCCACACAGCCTACAGGTGAGTTTGCCCTGCAAGGCGATGTGGCATGGACCATTCCGAAAGGGGGCTGGCTCGGCAATGACGAGACGATGATCACCCTCAATGCCTCGCTCATCCATGGTCTGGACACCACGCACACCGGACCCTATACCTACGACGCGAAGTTCATGTGGGGCAATGAGATCTACTACCGCGATGTGAATATCGAGATCCAGCGCAAGTTCGGACGTGACTTCAAGACCACACTTACCTACGTCAACCTCGACTACAACCAGGACGTTGTTGAACGTCGGGCTGCACCGGAGGAGAAGATCTACGGCCTGATCAATGCAAGTTTCGTCTGTCTCGAGTTATGGTTTAAGACCGCAAAGAATCAGAGTCTCCGCACAGAACTCCAGTACATGGACGTCACCCACGAAGAGGGGGCGAAAAAAGCTCTTCAGAATGGCGATTGGATCATGGCTCTGGTCGAGTATACCGTATCGCCACACTGGTTCTTTACGGTGTTCGACGAGTACAACTTTGGGAACTACAACGAAGAACTTCGCGTACACTACCCAAACGCATCGGTCGCCTACTCCAAGGACGCCTTGCGAATCCAGGCCGGGTATGGACGCGTGCGTGGCGGCATCCTCTGCGTGGGCGGCATCTGCCGTCCGGTTCCGGCCTCCAACGGCATGTCGATGAGCATTACGTATACATTCTGAGCAGGCACCATGAAGCCCCTTATCATCACAATCGCTCTTGTGCTCGGCATCATCGTAACGTCGTGCGATGTGATCGAAGGACCCTACGAGAAGAATCCGGTCGTCCCAGTTGATACAACGCTGCGCGATACCTCAACGGTGTTCGCCTCGTCCAATGGCGTACAGAACATCCTGTTGGAAGACTACACCGGCCATACCTGCGGTAACTGTCCGGAAGCGGCCGAAGTAGCCACAAAACTGTATGAAGACAACAAGGGCCGCGTGATCGTCACAGCCATTCATGCAGGGGGCTTTGCAGCCCTCGAACTGCCCGACTTCAAGCGCGATCTGACATGTCCTGCCGGCGTAGCTCTGGACGCGGCGTTCCGCATCAGCCGTGCCGGCAATCCGAACGGTCTTGTAAATCGTGTTACGTCTAATGGCCGTATCATCCAGGGCAAGAACAACTGGGAACCACTCGTCACGCAGCTGCTTCCTCAGCAGCCGCTGATGGATCTTTCCATGAGTCATACCTACCACGCTGACCGTCGGACAATGATCGTCACCGTCAAAGCCACTGCATTACAGGAGATCGCAACACCTACGCTCATCAGCGTGTGGCTGCAGGAAAACGACATCGTGGGCGACCAGAAGGATTATCGCAAGACGCCCTCACACATCACTGACTACGTATTTGAGCACGTCCTGCGCACAGCCCTCAACGGCACCTGGGGCGATACGCTAAACCCGGCTACGATGGCAAAGGGAACGGTCATCACAAAGACCGTCCGCTACGAGATCCCTGCCGAGAAGTTGAACATCTCAGATACGCTCAACGCCTGGACGCTGAAGAACTGCGAACTCGTTGCGTTTGCCCACAAAGGCAGTGTGGCCCGGGAAGTTCTGCAGGTTGTGAAGCAGAAGATGAGTTACTGAGTTACTGAATTACGGAGTTACAGAGTTACGGGAGTCGCTCGTAACGCGTAGCTGCGCGAAGCGCTTTGTAACTCCGTTACTCTCTTCAATATCCTATCCGTACTTCCAGCGAGCCAAATAGAAACGACTCCGGGTTGTTGCCGCCGTTCCGATTGGTGTAGCCAAAGCGGACGTCGGTAAAGATGTTTGGCATCCACTCGGCGGAGAACCACAGACGTGCGCGACGCTGATGGCTCAGGTTGCCGCGCAGGAATCGGTTGCCGACGATGAAATCGCCATCGCCGCGGAGGATATCTCCGCCAACGTTACCAATGGCGACGAGGGTGCCCGATCCGGGCCAGTCGGGGTCTTCTGCGGTGAGGATGTTGCCGTTCGCATCAAGGATGTTCTCGCCATGGCGCGTGTAGTCTAGATCTACACGCAGCGATGTGCGTGGCGTGAACCAGTGCCGGGCCTGTAGTGCCAATCGGTCGGAATTTGGCTGCATGTCATACCCGACGGACCCACCGAAGGTGGTATACGAGGCGTTGATGCTGCGATGCGTGAATGTGAACGGATCGATGCGGGCATACTCTATGGTGAGCATCGAACGTGATGATGCACCCGGTGACCCGAATGCCTGCGACACTCCAAGCTGGTAGGCGAATTTGTTGTTGTTGCCGCGACGCGAAGTATCCGATAGTGTTCCGAAACCGATGTCATCGATCACCAGCGATGTATAGGCACGCATTCCCGGAAAGGGGCGAATGGCCACGTCAAAACTCAGCATTGAGTTGTCGTTGAGGTTGCGCTCCTTTGTGGAAAGCCCGGCACTGACGAAGAACGCCAGCGGATTCAGGTAGGTAAAGTCAAGCCCTCTGCCCCAATAGACGATCATGTCATTGACGGCAATGTTCAGCCAGCTGGTCGGTTCGAAGGCGATCCTGTGTGTGGCAATGTACTTGCCGGGAACAGCATTGCCCGAAGTATCGAGACTGTTGGCGGCCGAATGCGTCATTGTAAACCGGACGCTTTTATGGGGCACGTCAAGGAGCACGCCGTCCATGAGCGGTGCTTCGAGCGAGTGCACGAGGTTATCGATGGGGCTGGCGCCCCATTGCATGGCTTCGCGTCCGAACCGCAGGCGCATCCATGAGGTCTGGTATTGAACGTATCCGACGTAGCGATCGAAGAACGATGTGTCTTCACTGACGAATTTGGTCGTGCGTGCAAGGGTGGGGTCCGTTCGTGCGATGCGCCGAGCGCCACCGATCAACCGGCGTCCGTTGGAGAGGTCCAGGAAGTACCCCAGACCCGAGGCCATGGAACCCATGAAGCGCACCGCTGGACGTGCAAGCATGAATGGCTTCGTGTTGATGTCGTTTGTGGTAAAGCCCCCTCGCATCATCAGCGAAGCATCGGCCTGAAATCGCGCCACCTCATCGGTCTGCACCAGGCCACGCCAGCGGCCATTGCTGGTGCGCCCGACGAGCATCTCGCCACCGCGGGGCGAATCGAGAAGGAGGCCGCCGTAATAGCCGCTGACATAGTGAGCAAAGGCATCGAGTGTGTCGGACGCTAGCGTGGTAAGGTCGACCATTGTCTGCGGGAACACCGAGGACTGCATAAGCGCAGTAGCGCCATCAAGAGAGCGCAGGATCTGAGCGTCCACAGAGACTCGCTCGGCGTTCACATCCGAACTCTGCGAGAAGGCACACACGGAGCCAATAATCAGCAGTATGACTGCAAAGGGGCTCTTCCGACGCAGACTCATCATCGGTGTGTGTGATTACTTCTTCGAGACCACGGGCTTACAGCCACAGGCCGAACGGACCAGGACGAGCTCCTTGAGTGCGTCGCTTTCGGTCTCGTACTCACCCACCCTCACAAAGTAACGAGACTGTCCTCGCAGGGTCGTAGGAGTGACGCTCACCTTTAGCCCCTTTTTCTTGAGCTTGGCCGCAAAACGCTCGGCTTCGGCCTTCTCGGCGGTTGTCATCACCGTTAGAGTGTACCCCTTCGCAACGGCCTTGAGCTGAGGATCGGATGTCTTGGCTGGAGCAGCGGCAGGCGTGGACTTCTCAGCGGGGGCTGGTGCACCGACGGTTGAGCGCATCACCTCATAGACCACTGGCAGCAGATCGCTTTGTGAATACTGATCACGCATGGTTGCAAACGACTTGCGTGCTTTGTCAGCTTCGTTCTTTGTGGCTGCGATGATGACGAGGCGAGCCATCGCATCGTCGGCCCACTCAGACTTTGGAAAGGCATCAACGATACGCTCCAATAAGGGGCTTGCCTTCTTCGGATCGTCGATCAGCGATGCGTGAAGAAAAAGCACGGCAGGGTCATCCGGGGCGTCGATCAGCAGATCGGGGAGCGCCTTCTTGGCATCCGTCGTCCAGCCGGCCGCAACCTGCTGAATGTATTGCTTGACGTTGGTCTGCTGGGCCTGCAGAGCAAATGTGCCCAGTAGTAGAACCAGTGCCGTCATGAAATGCCGCATTGTTACCCCCGTGTCGAAACGTACGTGGGCTGAAATTACGGAAGAGGGCCTATTTTGCCGGCCATGAATCACGACTCGTTGCACAGCTAAGGTTTCATCGATGGACGATGCAATGCGCGTGGTCGTGGCATGTGGCGGAACCGGAGGACACATCTTCCCTGCCGTTGCCGTTGTAGAGCAGCTGTCTGCACGTACAAATGGCCGGTGCCAGACGCTTTTCCTTGGCAGTCAGGACCGCATGGAGACGCGGCTGTTGCCTTCGTTGGGATATGACTTCATTGGAATGCCTATTGCAGGTTTTCGTGGAATGTCGCTCTCGACTCTTACCCTGCCATTCAAGATCCTGCGATCGATCATGATCGCGCGCAGTGCCATCCGCCGATTCAAGCCCCATGCCGTTATCTGCACCGGTGCATACATCAGCTACCCCGTCGGTGTGGCGGCCCGTCTCGAAGGCGTCCCGCTGATCGTGTTGGAATCAAATCTGAATCCCGGCAAGAGCAATGCGCGTCTCGTTGATAGCGCAGCGGCCGTGGTGCTGGCATTTGAAGACAGCCGTGCATTCTATCCATCATCGGTTCAGCCAAAGCTTCATGTGCTGGGTAATCCCGTGCGCACCCAGATCGATCCGTCGGCTTCGGTGCGGGATGCCCGCATCTGGTGGGGACTCGATCCAGACCGCGAAACGGTGCTGGTCTTTGGTGGTAGTCTTGGTGCCCGAGCGATCAATGACGCCGTCGAGGCATCACTGGAGCATATCGCGCAAGCCCCCTGGCAGATGATCTGGCAGACAGGTAAGGGACACGTCATTCAACGAGCTGTACCGGACAATGTAAAGGTCACGGAGTTTATCGATGACATGGGAGCTGCCTATGCAGCAGCAGACCTTGTGATTGCGCGAAGCGGCGCAACGACCATCGCCGAGCTGGGCATCGTTGGCAAGCCGGCGATCCTTGTTCCTCTACCGTCGGCTTCGACCAACGAGCAGAAGCATAACGCTACCGTTGTCGCCCGCCACGGAGCTGCCGAGGTCATCGACAATGACCGTCTGGGGGATGAGCTTTGGGTGGGTATTGAGCGCATTATGGCTGACACCACGCGCCGCACGATTATGTCCAAGAACATGCGAGGTCTAGGCCGGCCTGATGCGGCGCGGGATGCCGCTGAATTGATCATCCGGACCAGTTTGTGGAAGGGGGCAAGGTCATGAGTCATTCTCAACAAGGTAAGGGTGCACCGCGCACGTTTCACGTGCAGCTGGACTTCTACTGGCAGTCAATCGCCGTCTATGCTGTTACGTTGATCGTGTACGTCATCGTCAAGTCTATGTATTACAGCCAGCTTCAGCAGGGCCTGGTAGTGGTGATGCTACGAGACCCTGTTGTCGTGATACTTGGCGCATTCGTGGGACTTGCTGTGACGGCACTTGTGGCTGAGATCATCAGCGACCGGGCTATCGTTGTGGGGCCCGATTTCATCACGTTCATCAACCGATTTCGACAGCGCACATTCACGGCTGATGATATTGAACGCATCATCATTGGCAGGGACCGCCGCGTGCGTGTGCGCCCGCGCACGCCTGTGATCCGCCTGCATATCAAGGACCGCCGACGTCCACTACGCATTCGTCCGTCACTAAGCGACAATGAAGACGATCTCGTAGCCATGGTACTGGCACTACGTCGTAATCATCACGGAATGGCATCGTGAGGTGGGTTTGTGCCATCGTTCTCGTTCTATCTGTGGGTCAGCTTCATGCCGGTTCCGACAGTGTGCGAGCTGACGTCATTCCGCACACGGTGGACGTTATCGAAGCGGCTGTGCGGGATCTGACGGACACTCTGATCACGCGTGCCGGCGTAAGCACCGGTGATCCCATCCCGCTGTTTGTTCATGAGCATCCGGATGCATCGTGGATTCGCTCAATCGTTGCGCGTCGCATGGAAGAGCGAGGCGTTCCGGTGGTCATCGCTGAGGCATCGCCGCAGGCAGTTCTGGAGCTGACAGTTATGGACGTTTCCACCCGGTATGCTCCGCTGGCGGCTCGCGACAGTTTAGAACGGCAGGTCGTGGTCAAGCTGGGTACGTCCTACAAGCGCAGGGTGCTTTCTCTCGAGCCCCGCACAGACGTCCGCACTATCTCTCGCCCAGATGCCTACGCGACCCAATCGACCCAGCATAGCGCGACACATGCGGCGTTACCTGATGGCCCTTCCTCGATATGGGAGGATGCTCTGGAGCCGCTGATCTACATCGCTGCAGCCGTGGTGACGATCGTTCTTTTCTTTACGGTGCGCACACAGTAGGCTTCCGACATGAAGACCCTGATCGTTGTCCGCCATGCCAAGGCCGAGTCTTCGCATCTGCACGAGCGGGACTTTGACCGCCCCCTTACATGGCAGGGGGCTGAGGATGCCAAGGTGGCGGCAGCGAAGCTTGTGGAACGGTCTCCTCAGATTCCATCGATCATTGCTTCTCCGTCAGAGCGTACACGCGCAACTGCGGAGATCATCGCCATGGCATATGGGCTGGACGCTGAAGCTGTTCGCTATGATGAGCGGATCTATGACGCTTCACTTGAGACACTGCAGGGAATCGTAAGCGAGCACGACGCTCTCGACGGTACTGTTATCCTTGTCGGACACAATCCTGGTGTGCTCGAGCTCAGTTACACGTTAACACAAGGCAGGGTGACGTCGATGTCGACGAGCGCTGTTGTGCTCATCGACAGGACATCAGCCGTTCACTGAAGAATCCGTGTGCTTGCAGGGTGGCTTACCAGAGATGCTGCACACCGCCGCGCTCTTCGAGGAGCTCGTCCAGTGTGGACTGCATGCGGGCGCGTGAGAAGTCACTGATTTCCAGACCCTGAACGATCGAGTATTCGCCATTCGAGCAGGTGACGGGGAAGCCATAGACCACATCGGCATCAATACCATAGGATCCGTCGGCCGGAATACCCATCGTCGTCCAGCTACCTTCAGGTGTACCAAGCACCCAGTCGCGAATGTGTTCGATGGCTGCGTTGGCTGCCGATGCGGCCGAAGAGAATCCACGGGCTTCAATGATCGCGGCACCGCGCTTGGCAACGGTCGGGATGAATGTGTTTTCAAGCCATTCCTGATCGTTGATCGTTGGCCACACCAGCGATCCGTTGGCCGTCAGCGTAGAAACGTCAGGGTATTGCGTGACGGAGTGGTTACCCCATACCGTCATCTTACTGAGAAGCGACGTGTGGATCCCCGTCTTTGCGGCGATCTGTGCCAGGGCGCGGTTGTGGTCTAGGCGCATCAGCGCTGTGATATTGCGTGGGTTCAGATCCGGAGCGCTCTTGGCCGTGATCAGGGCGTTGGTGTTGGCCGGGTTGCCGACAACAACAACCTTGACGTTGCGGTTGGCAACGGCGTTCAGGGCTTTACCCTGGACGGTGAAGATCTGCGCATTGGCTTCGAGAAGGTCCTTGCGCTCCATTCCCTTTGAACGTGGGCGTGCTCCTACAAGCAGGGCGAAGTCGGCATCCTTGAATGCCACCATCGGGTCGTCTGACTGTACTATTCCGTGCAGCAGGGGAAACGCGCAGTCTTCGAGTTCCATTGCCACACCGCGCAGAGCCTGCAGGGCCGGTGTCAGCTCAAGAAGCTGAAGAATGACCGGTTGATCCTTGCCGAGCATTTCGCCACTGGCAATGCGGAAAAGAAGGCTGTATCCGATCTGGCCGGCTGCGCCGGTAACGGCAACGCGTACTGGTGACTTCATGGCGGGGATGATCCTAAATTGAGGGGGGTAGAATGTCGTTAGAAGAAAAAACGCCCCACGAGGAGGCGTTTAGAATGTTTCGTCAATCGGCAGACATAGGCGATCAGTTGGCTTCTGGATACACCGAAACCTTCAGACGCGTCTTGTCCTTGCGCTCGAACTTCACCACGCCGTCAACCAGAGAGAAGATGGTGTAGTCTTTTCCAAGACCCACATTCTTGCCCGGGTGAACATTCGTGCCGTTCTGGCGAATGATGATATTGCCGGCCAGCACTTGCTCGCCGCCGAACTTCTTTACACCAAGACGCTGGGCATTGGAATCCCGACCGTTCTTGGTAGACCCGCCACCTTTTTTGTGTGCCATCGTTTCTGCTCGCTTAGATTTTGATGTCGTTGATAGTGATGCTGGTGAACTGCTGGCGATGCCCGTTGAGCTTCTGATAGCCCTTGCGGCGCTTCTTGTGGAACACAAGAACCTTGTCGCCCTTGCCGTGGCCCACGACCGTCGCCTTCACACTGCCCTTGATGTACGGCGTTCCCACGGAGACGTTGCCGTTGTCGCTGGCCAGAAGGATATTTGAAAACTCAACGGCGTCACCGACGTTCTTGTCCATCAGCGGGACGATGATCGTTTGTTGAGGAGAGACAGCATATTGCTGACCGGAGATTTCGACGACTGCGTACATGATCGTAGGTGCCTGTTGTTCGATGTCGAATGGGTTGTTCCCCAAAAAAGGGCCTGCAATATACGCGTCAGGGTCCCAGAAATCAAAGAGTTACACCGATATCCACACGAACTTTGGCTGAAAAACCATGAAACCCGGACGTGGAAACCCTGTCAAACCCGTCGTGAAAGCGATTCTGACCAGTTTTCGTGCCGTGCCGGCTGAGGCCCTGATTTGGGCAGGTGGGTTGCTTGTACTTATTCTGGCAGCTCCTTCTCTGGCCGGTCATGCAACGTTCTGCGTTCCGACACTGCTCGGATTTGACGGATGCATGGGTTGCGGGCTTGGGGCCTCGATCGGACATCTTTTCAGGGGGCATCTCGCCGCCTCGATCGATGCCCACCCGCTGGGGATCCCGGCAACGCTTCTACTGACCGGACGCATCATCCAGCTACTCAAGAACAATCAACGGACTCAAATCCACCCCTGAAGAGGTATCAAGCCATGGCCAATGTTCTCCAACTCATCCCGGATGCCGAGAGCGACGAGTTACTCTATCTCCACGCTCTTATGGAGTCGATGACAGATCAGCAGGCAGGTATGTTTGCATCGATCTACCGGACGCGTCGTAAAGAGCCCGTAATGATCCTGCTGCTAACCCTCGTAGGCTTCATCGGGATCGCGGGAATTCAGAGATTCGTCCTCGGACAGATTGGCCTTGGATTGTTGTACCTGTTCACGGGGGGATTGTGCTTCATCGGCATCATCGTCGATCTGATCAACTATCGCAAAATGACATCCGAGTACAACCAGAAGCAGGCCTACGAAGTAGCTACAATGATGCGAGCTATGGGTCAGCTCTGATCCAGACGGTTAGGGTAAAGTTGGTCGTTGGTGCCCTGTTGCTTGGGTTGGTTGGTGTCGTTAGCGCAAAGCCAGAACGTCCGCGACTGATCGTAGTGGTGTCCTTTGATCAATTCAGGGGCGACTACCCGTCGAAGTTTTCGGGGTCATTCACCACAAAGGGTGGTTTTCGCCGAATGATCGCCGAGGGCGTGAACTTCACCTCGTGCCGCTATGAGCACGCGAACAACATCACGGGCCCGGGTCATGCCACGCTCCTCACCGGATGCTATCCGGCCAAGACAGGTATCGTTGGGAATGAATTCTGCGAAGTAGAGTCCGGACGCTGTGGTTACTGTGCGTCGGACACAGCAGGCATCTTCAGCGCCGCAAATCTCCAGGTGCCGACGCTCGGAGATCTGCTCCGGGCACGCGACCCGAGGTCGAAGGTTGTTGGTATTGCAATCAAGGACCGAGCCGCGATTCTGATGGCGGGAAAGTCTGCCACTTCATGCGTCTGGTATG
Source organism: uncultured Melioribacter sp. (assembly GCA_964393485.1). Lineage (GTDB taxonomy): Bacteria > Bacteroidota > Ignavibacteria > Kapaibacteriales > Kapaibacteriaceae > UBA10438. Next base: position 14,567 of record CAYMTW010000019.1, read on the forward strand.
ACGCAGCCACACGGAAATGGAGCTCCAGTGCGGCATATCAGCAGCCCACCTGGTTGAGCCAGCTAAATGTGAAACACAACGTCGATCGGTACATCGGTGCCGTCTGGAACCCGATAACGACGTCGAATCTCCCAGACTCGGTTGATGGTGAGGGGGCTTTCCCAGGCGGATCGAATGCGTTCCCGCACAGGATCCTCGACCCATCCCATCCAAAGTTCACTGCCAGCGTGCTGATTAGCCCCCTCTCAATGGAGATGCTGTTTGATGCAACACGGATGGTGATCGAACGCGAAAAGCTGGGTCGGGATGATGCGTCAGACATCCTTTGTGTAGGAGTTTCCACGACGGATTATGCGGGTCACGTCTTTGGTCCCGACAGTCGTGAGATCGAAGACATGTATGTGCGTGCTGATCGGCACATCGAGCAATTGATTGATCTGCTCGACCGCACTGTAGGCCGGCGTCATTACGTTCTCGCCGTCACTTCCGACCATGGCGTTGCACCCATTCCGGAGGTTATCCGACGTCAGGCAGAGCAGCAGCGTGCCACCATCGATGCCGGCCGGATCCGTGAGGCAGAGATCCAGAAGCTGATCGACAGTGCCATGGTGCAAACCATCGGGTCGCGTGATGACGTTGCGGAGTCATACGTGCGTGAGATCTACGAACCCTCGATCTATCTCAACTGGAAGCGGATCGCGAATCATGAACGTCGAGAAGCGATCGACGTGGCCGTTCGAGCAGTTTCGTCGCACCCCGGAATCGGCATAGCCATTGCCACAGACTCGATCATCGCTGATCGTCGGCCGTCGTCGATCGATCAGCAACTGTGGAACTACATCCGCAACAGCACATTTGCCGGACGCACCGGCGACGTTGTGATGTATCCCAAACCGTACTGGATCATCGGTGGGAACGCTGCCACCCATGGAACACCATTTGACTATGACCGATGGGTACCGATGATGGTCCTCGGCGGCGGTGTTGGCAATTTCACAATGAAGAATCCGGTCGCACCGGTGGACCTTGCGCCATCTCTTGCGAACATGCTCGGCCTGAGATTCGACAGTATTGACGGCAGCGCACTGCCTCTACCCGCCCCTGCACCGCCGATCCGGCAGCACAAGCGGTTGGAACGAGGACGATAACTCCTGGTACAGCTACCGTGAAGGGGGCTTACAGTTCCGCTAGCAGATTCCGCGTGATCACCATCTTCTGGATCTCGCTCGTTCCTTCACCGATCGTCAGAAGCTTGGAATCACGCCAGTACTTCTCGACCGGGTATTCCTTGACGTAGCCGTAGCCACCGTGGATCTGAATGGCATCTTCGGAGGTGCGGACAGCAACTTCGGAGGCGAAGAGTTTTGCCTGTGAGGCGGCAACGCTGAAGTTCATTCCCTGGTCGCGCATCCACGCCGCCTTGTAAGTGAGCAGTCGGGCTGCCTCGACCTCCATGGACATGTTGGCAAGCTTGAACTGAATAGCCTGCATGTCGGCCAGTTTCTTGCCGAATTGCTGACGCTCGTTTGCATACGTAAGGGCAGCTTCGAGAGCCCCCTGAGCAAGACCAACGCTCAGGGCGGCGATGGAGATTCGTCCACCATCGAGGATTTGGAGCGCCTGAACAAAGCCTTCACCCTCGTTGCCAATGAGGTGCGATGCCGGCACACGAACGTTGTCAAACGTCAGTCCGGCCGTGTCCGAACAGCGCATGCCGAGCTTGTTTTCCTTCTTCGATCCGTAAAAGCCGACCATGGTTTTATCGACAGCAAAGGCTGAGATGCCGCGCTTACCGGCGTCCTTGTCGGTAACGGCCATCACCACGCAGATGTCTCCCACGTTGCCGTGAGTGATGAAGTTCTTCGCCCCATTGATGATGTAGTCGTCACCATCACGAACAGCAACCGTGCGCGTACCGCCAGCATCTGAACCGGCCGATGGCTCGGTCAGGCCCCAAGCTCCCATGGTCTCGCCCTTGGCAAGACGTGGGATGTACTTCTGGCGGAGTTCCTCGGAACCAAAGCGAAAGATGTGGCTTGTGCAAAGGCCGTTGTGGGCAGCCACGCCAAGGGCAATGGCCGGACACCCCCGTGCAACCTCTTCAACGACGATGGCGTACTCCATATAGCCCATACCTGCGCCGCCGTATTCACTGGGGATGACAATTCCGAGATACCCAAGGTCGCCGAGCTTGTGAAAGATCTCATGGGGAAACTCTTGGGATTCGTCGAACTCAAGGGCAACGGGCTTGATCTCCTCCTCAACGAATGAACGGATATGCATTCGTAGAGCTTGATGTTCTTCGCTGAGGTCAAATGAAGGGCCGCTGGCGTCTAGTGACATGGGGCTAGGTGGTTTCGTGATACAAAAAAACTCGTGCAAACCTACGTCGGGAACACGGTTTTCCCTGTTGAAGTTCGCCAAGCCGAAGCGGAGCGAAGAGGACGCGCCGCTGTGTAGTTTCGCAGCGCCTTACTGTCGTCTCTGAAACGTCAAATAATGCTGAAACATTACCCCTTCGAATCTGTCCAAAGCGCTAACCAAACCGTCCACGGAGATCTCTCGATGAAGTCAATTGTCATTCGCATTGTGATGCTGGCCGTCGCAACTATGGTTGTCAGCGCTCAAGGGTCCTTTGCAGATCGCGATGTGGTCCGTTTCAACTCGAATGTTCGCACAGGACGTTTGGAGTCTGGAATTCCGTATTACATCCTCAAGAACTCACGTCCTGCTAACCGCATGGAACTGACGCTAGTGGTCAATGCCGGTGCTGTGCTGGAAGAGGATGATCAGAACGGCCTCGCCCACTTCTGCGAGCACATGGCCTTTAACGGCACGAACAGCTTCCCGAAGATGGATCTGGTGAATTTCCTCGAGTCGATGGGAGTGCGCTTCGGTGCGGATCTCAACGCCTACACCAATCAGGACGAGACCGTTTATCTGCTGACAGTTCCACTGGACAAACCCGACAACATCGTCAGAGCCATTCACGTTCTGCGCGACTGGGCCGGGTATGTCAACTATGTTGATAAGGACATCAACGACGAGCGTGGTGTGGTGACCGAAGAATGGCGTCTTGGTCGAGGCGCCGATGAGCGGGTCATGGAGAAGCACCGTCTTGTGATGTACAACAACTCGATGTATGCCAAGCGAGATGTGATTGGCGATACGAACGTTCTGTTGCGCGCCCCGGCCGATAATCTGCGCCGGTTCTATCGCACATGGTACAACCCGTTGAACATCTCGATCGTTGCCGTCGGTGATATGGATCCATCCAAGATCGAGTCGCTCCTCCGTGACAATTTCACGTCGCCCCCTTCCTCGGGTGAGAAGTACATGGCTCGTCCGACGGTGCTGATTCCGCCACACGAGGGGACGCTCATCTCCATTGCCTCAGATCCGGAGCTGACCACGGCTTCCGTCAATGTCTTCGTGAAACGTCCGGTTGATACGATCCGCACCTATGCGGATTATCGAAAGAGCATTGCACGTCAGATGGTTTCGGAGATGATCAACGTCCGGCTGGCTGAGTTGACACGAAAGAATCCTCCGCCGTTCTCTTCGGCCTTTGTCGGTGAGTTTGGTCTGGCTCGTCAGACGCGAGCTACCTATTCGGCTGCAACGGCTGCGGACAAGAACATTCTGAAGTCTGTCAATGCTCTATTCACAGAGATGGAGCGTGCACGGCGTCATGGCTTCACGGCAACAGAGCTTGATCGCGCGCGGATATCTGTGCTGGCGAGAATGGAAACCTATTACAACGAACGAGATAAGTCGGAGTCCCGTCAGTTTGCCGATGAGCTCACACGTCATATTCTGACGGCCGAATCCGTGCCCGGCATAGAGCATGAGTGGGAGATCTACCAACGCTATGTGCCGTCGATCACGCTTGATGATGTCAATAGTATTGCTGTTGAAGCCATGACGAAGGACAACCGTGCTGTGACCATTTCGGTGCCTGAAGGTAATGGCTATACCATGCCCACGGAAGCACAGCTGCGGAACCTCCTGCAGGCCATTGAGGCGAAGAACATTCCGGCCTACGTCGATGCGGTGCCTGCCAAGCCCCTTATGGAAAAGCTGCCCACGCCGGGAACGATCGTCAAGACCACACCGCTGCCCGACGTTGATGCCAAGGAGATCATCCTTTCGAACGGGGCTCGCGTGGTCTACAAGAAGACGGACTACAAGAACGATGAGATCCTGTTCAGCGCACAGAGCTGGGGCGGACAGTCCCTGGCCCCGGAAGCGGACCATATCACAAACAGCATGGCAGCCACGGTTGTCGATCAGTCAGGTCTTGCCTCTCTGCCAATGAACGACCTTATGAAGGTCCTCACTGGGAAGAATGTTGGCATTTCGCCGGCGATCAGCATGGAGCGCGAGGTCATCTCTGGAAGTTCGACGCCGAAGGACCTGCGAACGTTCTTTGAGCTTCTGCACCTCGGTTTCGTGGAGCCGCGCAAGGATGCGGAGGCGTTTGCAGCTTGGAAGACCAAGATGAAGGCTGACCTTGCGAACAAAGAAAAGAGTCCGGAGGCAACATTTTTTGATACGGTCATGACCGTTGCTACGAACAACCACCCCCGCACGCGTCCGATGTCCGCCTCGGATGTTGATAAGGTGGACCTCGAGAAAGCGTACAACCTCTATCGAGAGCGATTCAAGTACGGGTCGGACTTTACCTTCTATTTCGTTGGCAACTTTGACGAAGATTCGATGCGTCGCTACTGCGAGACATTCATCGGGTCACTGCCCTCAAGTCCTGTCAAAGAGATGTGGAAGGATGCCGGCATTCGCTCACGCAAGGGTGTCTTCTCCAAGACAGTCTACAAGGGTCAGGAGGCGAAGAGCTTTGTTGTGCTCACAACCTCTGGTGACTTCAACTACACCCCGCAGAACAGGTTCGATGTTACTGCATTGTGTGAGGTCATGGAGATTCAGCTCCGTGAGCAGATGCGCGAGGAGAAAGGGGGTGTGTACTTCGTTCAGGTGCAGCCCAACTTTGACCGTATCCCCGAGCAGGAGTTTGCCATCGCCATCATCTTCAGCTGCAATCCAGATCGTGTTGATGAGCTTGTATCGACCGTTAAGAGGGAGATGGAAGTTCTGCGCTCGAAAACAGTTCCGGATTCACTCGTAGCCAAGGTCCGGGAGATCCAGACGAAGGAGCGCGAAACCGCCTTGAAGACCAATCGCTTCTGGCTGAGCGTCATGTCGCAGTTTGATGCGGATGAAGAGCCGTACTCAACATATAAGCTTCGAGACGAGTTTATCCGCAACCTGACCCCGGAGCGTATCCGTAAGGCTGCCTCGCTGTACCTGACAGGTGTCAATTTTGGTGAATACGTTCTCAAGCCAGATCCAGCGGCCGTCAAGGAAACACCATCGAAACCGGAGTCGCAGACGCCCGGTAAGCAGTAAAAGGGGCCGTTATTTTTCTAGCGACTCAATGGAGAGCATGTTGGTGCGGGCACGGCCCACGAGAGGGCGGCCGATGGTAAACACCACGGTCGCTCCGACCGGGAAGAGCTTCTCCTTTAGAAGTGTTCCCTTGATGTAGTCGATGGTCTCATCGGTCGAGTGGAGCGATTCAATGACCACGCCAGTGACGCCCCATAAAAGTCCGATACGGCGAGCGACACTGCGGTCGGTGGTGACCGAGAAGATCGGTGCACGCGGACGCTGATTGGAGATCAAACGGGATGTTTCGCCACTGTAGCTCAGACTGATAATGGCAGAGAGTCGTTTCTCTTCGGCGATCTGGGCAACAGCCACCGCGATCGATTCTGTGTTGGAGCGGTTACGTCCGTGAGGGGGCTCGTAGTGTTCGTTAAGACGTCCATCGTTGAGCAGCACGTCTTCGGCCTCATGGCAGATCGTGCGCATGGTCTGCACAGCTTCCACCGGATACGCCCCGACGCTTGTTTCGGCGCTGAGCATCACCACGTCTGTACCGTCGAGCACGGCATTCGCTACATCGCTGGCCTCGGCGCGGGTTGGGCGGGCATTATGAATCATCGACTCAAGCATCTGCGTAGCGGTGATGACCGGTTTGGCGTGGGTGTTGCAGAGACGGATGATTTTCTTCTGAACGATCGGTACAGTTGCTGCAGGGATCTCCACACCGAGGTCGCCCCGTGCCACCATAATGGCATCAGAGGCATGCACAATGCCCTCGAGATTGGACAAAGCTTCGGGCTTTTCGATCTTGGCGATCAACCATTGAGAGCCGCCATGCCGGGTGACATACTTACGAAGTGTCTCGACGTCAGCCGCCTTTCGGACAAATGAAAGGGCGATGTAGTCCACGTTGTGTTCGATCGCAAACTTCACATCTGCCCGGTCCTTGGGAGTCATCGACGGCTGCGAGATCATTGTATCGGGCAGATTGAGCCCCTTCCGTGGCTTGAGCAATCCGCCGTGGATGACCATGGCCCGAACGGACATTCCATCGGTATCTCGCACCTGTACCTTGATGAGTCCATCATCAAACAGGAGTACATGCCCCTTCTTCACGTCCCGGGCGACTGAGGGGTAGGTAACGGGAATGATCGTTTCCTTGGAGCTGAATCCGGCGGTGCGGGCCACCACGCTATCGACGATTCGGACCTCGGTGCCGGCCACAAGAGAAATCGCTTCCGTGTGTGTAAAGTCTGCAACGCGGATCTTCGGTCCTTGCAGGTCGGCTACGATCGGCAGGTGGGTATCAAGACGCTCTTCCACCTCGCGGATGATGGCGATGTTGCGTGCGTGGGTCTCGTGATTTCCATGCGACATGTTGAGGCGGAAGGCATTGGCTCCGGCTTTGACAAGTGCCGTAACCTTTTCCCGTGAGGCAATGGCTGGACCCATTGTACAAAGGATCCGGACCTTCTGTTGCATCATCGTTCCAGTGGCGTTCACAGGGGTCTCCCTAGGTTGGTCATCGTTGCGTTGGGAAAGGGGGCCAGGCAAACGGCGTGATCGATGTTGCCATTCCTGTTGCCTCGTCCACCGTAAGTGCTGCACCGCATACGCGCAGATCATGCTCGGCAACTTCGTACTTGTGGGCAGTCTGCAGGAGCAGACGCTTGAGTGCGATATCCTTTTTCATCCCAAGCACGCTGTCATACGGACCCGTCATCCCGACGTCCGAGATAAAAGCTGTACCCTGAGGAAGGATCCGCGCATCAGCCGTCTGCGTATGAGTGTGCGTGCCAAGCACCGCACTCACGCGTCCGTCGCAGTGCCAGCCCATGGCCATCTTTTCGGCTGAAGCGTCGGCGTGAAAATCGAGAATGATGATCTTGGTATCCATGGCTACCCGCTTGATCGCGGCATCGACCGCCTTGAACGGACAGTCGATTGCTTGCATATAGGCGCGTCCCTGGGCCTGCATGACGCAGACAACGCGCTTATCGGGCAGTGTGATCAGCGTCCAGCCCCTTCCCGGATTTTCCTGCGGGTAATTCATGGGCCGCAGAACATCAGAGCGCTCAGCCAGCAGGGGGCGAGACTTCCAATTCTCCCAGACATGGTTGCCAGTGGTGATGCAATGGACGCCGGCAGCAAAGAGGTCGTTGGCTTCGCGTTCGGTCAGCCCCTTGCCATCGACGATGTTTTCGCCATTGACGATGATGACGTCTGGCGTATAGCGGTTTCGTAGATCAGGCATCTGGCGCAGGAGCTCCCGCAGACCGATCAGGCCCACCACGTCGCCGATGAAGAGGATGTTCATGGTGCGCATAACGTTGCAAACCTACGAAAGGTGTCCGAGGGGTATCTTCGTGCCATGGCACTACGCATCTATACGAAGACCGGCGACGACGGCACCACGGCATTGTTCGGGGGCACTCGCGTTGACAAGGCCGACGTGCGCATCGAGGCGTATGGCACGGTTGATGAGCTTGCAGCCGTCCTTGGTGTGGTGCTGACGCATGACATCCCGGACGGAGTTCGGCAGCAACTTGCGACCGTTGCAGATACGCTGTTTGCTCTTGGAGCGGACTTGGCGACGCCGCTCGATCCGCCCCCTACGTACAGCATTCCGAGGATCACGGAGGACCACGTGCGACTGGTCGAGAGCTGGATCGATGGACATGATTCTGTACTTGAGCCCCTTAAAACCTTCATTCTTCCGGGGGGGCATCCTGGTGCAGCTCACCTGCACTTGGCGCGCACGATATGCCGCCGCGCTGAGCGCCGGACGGTTGCGCTTGCGCGTCGAGAAGACGTCGGACCTCACGTCGTGCACTATCTCAACCGTCTGTCAGACTACCTTTTCACAGCTGCTCGAGCTGTGAACCATGCCTGCGGCGTGCCTGACCAGCCATGGCGCAGCGGAATGTAACGTTCTGCCCCAGAGCGGTGCTATCCTTGATTGAGTATTACTGCCGCCGGACCAGTCGCGCCGCAAAGGCACCATCGCTGTGATGCTTGTGCGGAAAGGTCTGTAGGAATCCGTCCTTGCACACCTCGGCTGGCAGAATGTTTTCGGCGGGAAACAGCTCGAAGTTCGGATGAGATTCCAGGAACCAGCGGATGGTTTCCGAGTTTTCCTCCGGTTCGATCGTGCACGTGGAGTACACGATGCTGCCGCCGGGTTTTACAAGACCAGCAGCATTCGACAGGATCGCTCGCTGGGTGATGACCATCTTTCGGATGTCATCGATCTGGCGCCGCCATTTGATGTCTGGCTTCTTTGAAAGTGTGCCCATACCCGAGCAGGGGGCATCGACGAGAACGATATCCACTGGTTGAGACGCTTTGTATTCGCGGGCATCGCCCTGCTGGGGCGAAACGATCGATGTTCCCAGGCGTTGCGCGTTTTCGCTGATGAAGGCAAGCTTGGACTCATACTTTTCGAGGGCGATCACCTGGCCGGTGTTCTTCATCAGCTCGGCTGCCATGATCGCTTTGCCGCCGGGTGCTGCGCACAGGTCGAGCACGGTCATTCCAGGCTTTGGATCGGCCAGAATGACCGCAAGAGAGGCGCTGGCATCCTGAACGCTGACGTGTCCGTCAGTAAACAGGGGCAACGAACGGACATCCCGGAGCGAGGTGATCTGGATGCTGTTTGGGTGGATCGGTGAGATCTCATGCTTGATCTCAGCCGCCGACATCTGGCCTACCACCGTATCGACGGTCGTGCGCAGGCCATTAACGCGCAGGGTCAGCATCGGACGCTGATTGTTGGCACTCAAGAGGGCCTCGGCTTCTTCGCTTCCAAAGCGGTCCACGTAGCGCCGTACCATCCATGCCGGATGGGCCGTGTGGACGGACAGGTAGAGCACTTCGTTTTCTTTCCGGTCTGGATAGCGGATCGTCTGAACGTTTCGAAGGATGTTACGCAGCACGCCATTGACGATGCCGGCGTGCTTGTCGCCCTTGATCCGTTTCACGATCTCTACAGATTCGTTGATGGCCGCCGGTGCTGGGATCTTGGACAGGAACATGATCTGGTAGAGAGCGATGCGCAGGGCATTCTTGACAAGGGGCAGGCATTTGGCAAATTCGCCATGGTAGAATCCCATCAGGATCCAGTCTATTCTCGACTGCCACCGAACCGTTCCATTGACGAGCTCGGTCACTAGTGCCCGATCCGCCGGTTCGAGCTCTGTGCGGCGTAGTTCGCCATCGAGAAGCTTGTCGATGTAGGAGTCGGAATTCTCGTATCGACTCAGAAGTTTTACGGCAATGCCGCGTGCTGTTTGGAACACTACCGTCGCAGAATCCTCGATCAGCGGTGCTGCCTGCTCGTCGCGCAGGTCACTAGGTGCTTGTGTGGTACTCATAGGCCGCAAGTATAGGGAAACCATAGTTGCGAACGAGAACCGTCTGAGAGTTATGTTTCCGCTCTAAACACCCACGAAAACGTATGAACCACCGCTCTGCAATATTGGTCAGTGTAGCTGCTCTTCTCCTGTCCAGTGCCGCTCTTTACGGACAGCGCCTGAGGGGGGCCAGCACGCCCCTTGGTCCCGATGAGCAGCCAGTATATACCTGGTACGGGGCCTATGTTGGGCCGTCCTTCAACAGCCAGGGCGGCACGTTTGTTACCGACTGCAACTGCCCGTTCACCGGTGGGGCCGGCACGGGCTTTGTTGCCGGAGCCGTCATCGAGCATCAATTCAGGTCTGGATTCATCGTTGGGGGACTCATCGGTTACGAGGGAAGGGGCATTTCTGGTCGCTTTCGAGAGCAGGAAGGTGTGCAGCAGACAAGTCCCTCCGGAGGAGTTTACACGGTCCCGATCACCTTCCTCAACGAGGCGACGTTAACCTTCAACATGATTTCCGTGAACCCCTACGCCAAAGCCTATCTCTGGGGTAATGTGTTTGGTCGAGCTGGACTTTCGGCGGGGTATGTCGTTAGCTCCGATCTGATGCATACCAAGACACTGGAGACCAAAACGACGGTGTTTCCGGATGGCGAGATAGCTGACATTGTTTTTGGCGAAAATGGCAGCGGATCGGCGACGTTAGAGAATGGCCCGTACAAGAATCTTTCCTCGTTCCAGCTCGGTGCAACCCTGTCGGTCGGCTATGAGATTCCGCTCTCTCGTGAAAAGCGGCCCTGGGGTAGAGACGTTTCCTCAGTACTTGTTCCGATCGTTCAGTACTTCCAGCCATTCACCCAGCTAAGCCTGAATGGCAGTGATCTCCGGGTGTCCACGTTGCAGTTTCTCCTCGAGTTTCGGTACAATCTCTGAAATCTCAGAAAATGGCTTTGGCGGTTATCCACATTTACCTATTTTTTGGCCCTGCCATAGCCTGACACGTGTCTGACAGGCAGACGAAATAGGTGGGGAGCGAACAAATTTCAAGGGACGAAAAGCCTATGATACGGCGATATGTTTCGGTCTGCGTCGTTGCACTTGTATGTGCATTCACTTGTCTTTCTGCAGGTGTGCCAGACAGAGTTCTGTACTTGTACAGCGCCACTCTCAGCTCTGCCGAGGACGATACGCGTGGAGACGTGCTTAGTGATCCGAAGAAGATTCGGATCATAAATCTCGGTGCGATCAACCATGACGGCGTTGACTACGCTCCTACGGTTAGTGCTGACGGCAAGACCCTGTACTTCGTGTCCGAGCGTCCTGGTAGTAAGCCGAATACCACGGCCGGTCGCCTGTCGCATGACTTCTGGAAGGCGACAAAGGGTGACAATCACGATACGGTTTTCAACGAGCCTGTCAATCTTGCAGATATCAATCTGACAAGCGATGAAGGTGCAGCATCGATTGCTGCCGACCGTCAGACGCTGTATTTCACCGGTTGTAATCGCCCCGGTGGTATCGGCTTCTGCGATATCTGGGAAGCACGAGTAGACGGCGATAAGTTCACTGAGCCCAAGAACCTTGGCCCGAACGTCAACACGGAGCACTGGGAGTCACAGCCATACATCTCACCTGATAAGCAGCGCCTCTACTTCGCCTCGAACAGGCCTTCCCCGAACCATCCGGATGAAGAAGACGATAATGACTTTGACATTTGGTACTGTGACTGGGACGATGACCTCGGTGAATGGAGCAAGGCAAAGAACCTAGGTCCAGATGTGAATACACCCGAGAAGGAAGTTGCGCCGTTTATCGCTCCGGACGGTCGCACGCTCTTCTTCTCTTCGAACGGATATAAAGGTGGAATTGGAAAGCTCGACTTCTACCGGACGAAGAAGACTGGTGAAAAGGACAAAGAAGGTCGTGATCGCTGGAGCAAGCCCGAGCTCATTCCTGCTCCGATCAACACGGTGGAGGATGACTATTTCCTCTCGATGCCACCATCTGGCGACGTTTTGTACTTCTCGTCCGAACGCGAAGACATTGCCGGGGCGAAGGGTGAGCTTGATATCTACATGGCGTTCATTCCAACGTTCACTCGTGCGGTCAACGTGATCGTTTCGGTCGTCGATGAGTGTACGGGCCAGAATGTCCCTGCGACGATCAGCTTCAAGAACACGCTCACTGGTCGCGAATCGAAGGGCGAGGTGACGACAGATAACACCGAGTCGAATGTGATCGTTGGTGATGATGACTACGGAACGGGCAAGAGCAAGGCTGGGTCGGTGAACCTCACGGTTACCGCTTCCTCGAGCACGTACGGTGAGCGCAGCATCACAATTCCGGTGCAGTATCCAGGTATCACTACCAACGCCGATGAAGCAAAGGTTCAGACTGAGATCCGCAAGACGATCACCCTGGGACAGCGTCCGACGCTTGCCGCAGACATGGCACTTTCCGACTGGGCCAAGAAGAAGGGCAACAACTTCAAGGGACTTGTCATCGAAGAGCGTGCCACAATCCAGTTGTTCCCACTTCTGCCGTACGTCTTTTTTGATCTCAACAGCGGTGTCATGCCGGCCCGGTACAAGCGCCTTGTAGCGGCACAGACGAATGGCTTCACGGACGAGCGTCTGCCTGGTGGTACGCTTGACAAATACTACCACACGCTCAACATCTTCGGATATCGCCTTCGTAAGTATCCGAATGTGAATGTTGATATCGTTGGCTGTACTGACGAAACAAACGAGGACAAGAATTCGCCCCTTCCAAAGCAGCGTGCTCAAGTTGTGTACGACTATCTGAAGAACGTGTGGGGAATTGCCGAGAGCCGCATGAAGATGGTTGCACGGGGCTGGCCTGAACTTCCATCGAACAAAAAAGACACAAACGGTATCGTTGAGAACCGCCGTACAGAACTCGTGTTCTCCGGTTCCAAGGATGATCTTTGGAATGTCCAGAAGCCAATTGAAGATCGCGATCCTACGCTATTCCCGTCGCCGTCAACGCTTACCTATGCCATGAAGAACGGTATCGATAACAACATCGTTGCTTCACGCCGCATTGAAGTGTTCCGCAATGGCAAGCCATGGAAGACCGTCAAGGATCTGAATATCACTGATGCCAATGCTAATTGGGATTGGCAAAATGGTGATGCCGAGTATCCGACCGAAAAGGGTCCGGACGGTACAGCCGAGTTCAACCTACCGCCGTACAAGTCGGTGCTGATCGTGACCTCGAAGAACGGTCAGGAATGTAAGTCGGACACCGTCACAACACCTGTCAAGCGGGTATCGTCGAAGAGTTTGGGTGTTGACAAGGGCGATGTAAAGACGCTCGAGAAGTACAACCTTATCCTCTTCAAGTTCGACAGTCCAGAGGCCGGAGAGCTCAACGAGCGCATCATGTCCACGTGGGTGTATCCACGCGTCAAGAAGTCCTCCACGATCCGCATTGAAGGTCACACGGACGTTGTCGGTCTTGATACGCGCAACAAGAAACTCTCCGAGCAGCGTGCCGGTACAGCTGAGAAGTTTATCAAGTCAACCGGTTCAGCGTATGCCGAAATGTCAACACGTGGAACAGGCGAAGAAGAGCCGCTCTACTCGAACGATTCCCCAGAAGGACGCTTCTTCAACCGTACGGTACAGGTGATCATTGAGACACCGCTGGCCGATGCTGAACTCGAATAAAGAATCCTGCCATCGAATACCATTGAGCGCTCAACCCTCTGGTTGGGCGCTCTTTTTTTTACGAACGATTCTCGTGTATCCATGATCGAATGGAATGTTGATCCCGTGATCGGGACCATTGGCCCCCTATCTCCACGGTGGTATGGCGTGCTGTTTGCCACGGCCTTCATGCTCAGCTACTCTGTCATGAAACGAGTGTTCACAGCCGAAGGAAAGAGCCAGGAACATTTAGACCGGCTAACCATCGCTATGATCATTGGTACTATTCTGGGTGCGCGCCTCGGTCATGTGCTGTTCTATGAGCCAGTACTGTTTCTTGACAACCCCCTCGAAGTGATTGCCATCTGGCACGGTGGACTTGCCAGCCATGGAGGGGCCATTGGCATCATTACCGGGGTCTATCTCTTTGCACGGCGAACAGGATTCACGATGACATGGTTATTGGACCGTCTGGCGATCGTGGTTCCACTCTCGGGGATGTGTATCCGCCTGGGCAACCTCATGAACTCGGAGATCATTGGCCGACCAACGGAAGTGCCATGGGGCTTCTGGTTTGTGCGCGTTGATGCGATTCCCGTTGCCAGGCATCCAACCCAGATCTACGAGGCCCTGATCTGTCTGGTGCTGTTTGTCCTGATGGCCTGGCTCTATCGCAAGGGGCTTGCATCGACACGTCCAGGATTTATGATCGGTCTGTTGATGGTTCTGCTGTTCACGAGCCGCTTCTTCGTGGAGTACTTAAAGGAGCTGCAGGAGGCGTTCGAAGCATCACTTCCGATCGACATGGGGCAGATCCTGAGTCTTCCATTCATCGCAGCGGGACTGATCTTTCTTGCACGCTCGCGACGGTTCGGGCACGTGGGGTAAGCCCCCTCCGACCTATTTTTGCGGTCCCGAGAAACCAACATCGACATCAACAAGGCAGAAGCAAAATGAGTATTTCAACGATCACCGTCATCGGCGGTGGAACCATGGGAAATGGTATCGCCCACGTTGCCGCCCAGAGCGGATTCTCCGTAACTCTGGTGGATGTGACTGATGCAGCCATCGAGCGCGCCATCAAGACCATCACTTCGAACCTCGAGCGCCAGGTCAAGAAGGAAGCAATCACGGCTGACAAGATGGCCGAGACGCTCGGTCGGATCAGTACGACCACAGACCTTGAAAAGGGGGCTAGCAGTGCCGACCTCGTGATCGAAGCGGCCAGCGAGCGCCTGGAGATCAAGCGTCAGATCTTTGCAACTCTCGATGCAGTCTGCAAGCCAGATGCCATCCTAGCCTCAAACACATCATCAATTTCGATTACTGATCTTGCCGGGGGTACCAAGCGTGCCGACAAGTTTATTGGGATGCATTTCTTCAACCCTGTTCCGGTGATGAAGTTGTGTGAGATCATCCGTGGTCTCGCAACAAGCGATGAAACCTACGCCACCATCAAGCAGATGGCTGAGACCATGGGCAAGGTAGCGGTGGAAGTGCAGGACTATCCGGGGTTCATTTCGAATCGGATTCTGATGCCGATGATCAACGAGGCCGTGTATTGCGTTATGGAGGGTATTGCCTCCGTTGAGGACATCGACACAGTAATGAAGCTTGGTATGGCCCACCCGATGGGGCCTCTAACACTGGCCGACTTTATTGGACTTGATGTATGCCTAAGCATCATGGAGGTGCTGCACACGGGACTCGGCGACTCAAAGTACCGTCCGTGTCCGCTGCTGCGCAAGATGGTGGCTGCGGGTCACCTGGGTCGCAAGAGCGGCAAGGGCTTCTACAGTTATTGAGCGCAGACGGTGCAGTTCTGCACCAGCGTCACTAGGTGACGCCGCAGTGACGTCCTGTCGCCCTGAAGATTCATCATCTGTCGAATCTCTTGTCGGTAGTGGTCAACGGCCTTCGATGACTTGAATACGATCTTGGCGATCTGTGCTGTTGACAATCCGTCGATGATGCAGATCGATACCACCAACAGATTATCTGGCATTGCCGGGAAGTGATGGCGGAGGCACTGCTCCAGTCGGTCATCTCGATAGAGGATCTCCCGTTCTGCTTCCGTTAGTTCATCCTCGCGGCGCACCAGAGACTGAAGTTGTTCACATAGAATCCCGCACACCTCATTGGTGATCAGGCCTGTGGCCTGAAGCGTCAATATTTCTTCGATCACACGGGTGATGCCTTCACGCTTCTTTTTGAGGTGGTTATGCAGAACGCGCAGAATTTGATCTGCGTCGCTCAGTGCCGGCATGTTTGTGGAAATGCCCATGCAGATCGAGCTCGATTATTGGTAGTTGGTTCCCTGCAATACAAGAATTTACGGCAATGTGAACCAACATCGCCAGCGAATGATTCCCGGAATGTTCCTGAGTTCTTGCCAGCAGGGGGCGTTGCATTTTCCGAGATCTGATCGATGTAGATTGCGTGTATTCGCACAGGAGGATAAGTCATGAGCATTCCAGCCGATACCGACATTCAGAAGTGGCACCGGTACTTTGCCGTTGAGGCTAACAATGATGCCTGGCAGCGCTCACTAGATCCCGCGCAGGAGCGGCGTGCGGATGAGATCTTAATGATGGCCTACGTCTCGGCCTACCACTGGTCGCAGTGCGGAACGGCCCTCAATGTCTTTCGTGCCGACTTGCTGCTAGCCCACGCGCACGCATTCTGCGGCCATGGGCAAACAGCCTGTGAGTATGTCGCCCGATATCGTGCCTACATGTCCGAGCACGCCATTGAAGGCTGGGAGCGCGTGTTTGCGGAGATGATCCACGCGCAGGCGGCGTGGGTGGCCGGCGACCACAACCTTCATGCGTCAATGTATGCGCAGGCTGCCGCAATGATCGAAGCCCTGTCTGATCCCGGAGATCGTGAGGTCGCTAGCCTCACCTGGGTGAACATCCCTTGTCCCTAGAACCACCGAGCATCATCCGGGTGCACATACCAGAGCATTTCCAAGCCGGCAGACAGCCCCGGATTATCAGTCCGGCGCATGGTGATCGTCTCCGCTTGTGCTTTGCCGTGGATCAGCCATTCATGGCCCACGAACTCAACGGCGCTGATGGTTACCTGCACCGGGAGCGCCCCCTGGCATGACACGAGTTGCAAACGCTCCGGGCGAACGCCGAGGACACGTCCTTGATGGGCGATCAAATTCATAGCAGGACTGCCGGTGAAGGAGGCAACGAACGTATTGGCGGGATGGTCGTAGATCTCTGCCGGTGTGCCGACCTGCTGAATGATACCGCTATTTAGGATCGCCATACGGTCACTCATCGTCATGGCTTCCACCTGGTCGTGCGTGACGTATACGGTGGTAACGCCGAGCTCACGCTGAAGAGCGCGCAATTCAGTGCGCATGTGCGTACGCAATTGAGCATCGAGATTGGAAAGGGGCTCATCAAACAGAAAGACCCGTGGACGTCGGATGATCGCACGCCCAACGGCAACCCTTTGACGCTGCCCACCGGAGAGCTGCTTAGGACGTCGGTCGAGTAGGCCACTAAGGCCCAGAATGTGGGCGACGTGCTCAACAGAAGAGCGGACTGTTTCTGAGGATTCCTTGCGGATCTTCAGCGGGAAGGCTAGGTTCTCGGCCACCGTCAGGTGCGGATAGAGCGCGTAGTTCTGAAACACCATCCCGACATCTCGAAGACGGGGCTCCACGTCGTTCATCGGCTGATTGTCAAACGACAGAGTTCCGGAGGTGACCGATTCGAGGCCGGCAATCATACGCAGCAATGTACTCTTGCCACACCCAGAGGGTCCGACCAGAACGAAGAACTCTCCCGGTTCGATCGTCAGCGATACATCGGTCAGTGGTTGAGTATTGTCATACGACTTGCTGACCGAGTCAAATCTTATGCGCGTCATGGTGCAAGGTTACGCAACCACGGCCATCTTTGGATGTGTCAAAGTCCCAGTGAACGCAGGCGCTCTACAAGTTCTCGCTGCTCATCGGTCAGGTTCGTCGGGAGCCTTACGTCCAGCGTTACATACAAGTCGCCCCGCTGGTCTGCACTGCCATAGCGTGGCATACCCTGCCCCTTAAGGCGGAGCTTGCGTTCGTTCTGCGTTCCTGCTGGAACATGTACGGCAAGGAGGTTGCCCGACAGTGTCGGCACTTCAACGCGTCCGCCGAGGAGAGCCATTGACAGGTCGATGCCCACTCGCACGTGGAGATCATCGCCCTCACGACGGAAGTGCGAATCCGCAGCCACCGTTGCCTCCAGCTCGGCATCGCCAATACGCAGGCGCTGTCCGGTCATGATGCCCGGACGGAATGTCACATCAGCTGTGGTCTTGCCAAGCGTCAGCCGTTTGGATACACCCGTGAAGGCTTCGGTGAGTGAGAGAGTGACTGTATAGACCGGCATCGGGCGTGGCGCAGCGGTGCGCGTGCGCGGGTTGCTGCGCCGGGTGTTGCGAGACTGACCAAACAGTTCAGATAGAAGATCGCCGAAAGATGTTCCGTTGAACATGTCGCCTACATCATCCATCTGGAACCCTCCGCTTGCGCCTGGTCGGCCCCCTGTCCGATGATACCCCGAGGTCTGGCGCGAGAGCTGGTCGTACTTGGCACGCTTGGCCGGGTCGCTCAGTACCTCGTAGGCTTCACTGATCCGTTTGAAGCGTTCTTCAGCCTGCGGGTTGTCAGGGTTGGCATCGGGATGATACTGCCTGGCCAGGCGCCGGAAGGACTTCTTGATCTCATCCTCCGTGGCGCCCCGTTCAAGTTCGAGTTCTTTGTAGTAATCGGTAAACGACATTCGTCAGGGGGCTTTCTGCGGTTGGTAGTGGCGTGATGACGAACAGTCCGCCTTGCTGGTGTGTCAGAGAAGTCCGCGTTCGACGAAGGACGTGTAGTCATCACCGGCAATGATCACATGATCGAGAATGCGAATATCGACGATACGTCCGGCCTCGACAAGTTGTCGAGTGATTGCGATGTCTTCGTCTGACGGTTCGGTGTTGCCAGACGGGTGATTGTGGGCGAGGATGATAGCTGCCGCGCTTTCGGCAATGGCCAGGCGAAACACCTCGCGCGGATGGATGAGCACCGCGTTAAGCGAGCCATCACTAACGTTGACCTGGCGGATGATCTGGTTGGCGGCATTGAGCAACACGACGATAAATGTTTCTGTTCGGCGTTGTCGCAGGCGAGGCATTAACGTTCTGGCCAGGATGGCCGGCGATGTGACGCTCGTGCGCTCAGCAAACGGTTCGGCTTGGATGCGATGGGAGAGTTCGAAGGCCGCGCACAGAGCTGCCGCCTTGGCCGGCCCCATTCCATCAACACTGCACAGTTCCGCCATATCGCGTCCGGCCACGTCGATCAGTGACGCATAACGTGTGAGTAGGCCCTGAGCGATTTCCACTGCCGATGCTCCTGCGGTGCCTGAGCCAATCACCAGGGCGATCAGTTCCTGCGAACTCAGCGTCCAGGCACCGTGGCGCAGTAACCGCTCCCGGGGTCGGTCCTGGTTTTGCATCTTTGCAGCGGCATTTCTGTTCACTTCGGCATTTTCCATGATCGACCTCCTGATATATCATGTTCATGTTGTCGCCGCCATCTACGCCTTTACGGTGCGATGGCAGCGTGATGGATTGAAGGGTGGTTTTCTAGCTGTGGCCACGTGTGCACTGGTGTTCACCATTCTCTGGGCCATGACCGGGCCCATCGCGCGCATCATCATGCCTCAAGCTCCGCAGCCGGGTGATCTTTTCACCACGGACACGCTGAGTCTGACGCTGCTACTGATCCCCGAGGCGATCTTCTTTCGCGCATTCTTTCTTCGTGCGAACGACGCCGGGGAACGTGACGCAAGCGCCCCGGCTGCCGGCATGTAATATTCCCTCCGGCATTTGGAGGATATACCCTTTTTGCCGTATGTTCGCAGTTCCCCCCGCGCACAACATGGTGTTGCGCACGGGTGGTGCCGGCCTGAGAGGGTCGGCGGTGTTCTTTGACAACAGGAAGGAAACAAGAAACCATGCAAGGGAGCAGAG
>CAYMTW010000020.1:0-23092 GCA_964393485.1 uncultured Melioribacter sp.
TGCACCCCATGGGCTTTGATGCCTTTGGGCTGCCGACTGAGCGGTATAGCATGACGACAGGGATTCACCCAACGGTTGCGACCGCCAACAACATCGCCACGTTCAAGCGTCAGCTCAATGCCATCGGCTTTGACTACGACTGGTCACGCGAGGTCAATACCACGCTGCCGGAGTATTACCGCTGGACGCAGTGGATGTTCCTGATCATGTACAATTCGTGGTTCGACCGGGCGGCCGGCAAATCCCGGCCGATCGAAGAACTTCCGATCCCCTCGGAACTGACCTTGCCGGCTGATATCGAAGACTACCGTGATCGGCACCGTTTGGCCTACATCGCCTATTCTCCGGTTAACTGGTGCGAGGCACTCGGTACGGTGCTGGCCAACGAAGAAGTCGATGAGTGGAAGGATAAAGGCTACACCGTCGAACGCCGACCGATGCGTCAGTGGATGCTTCGCATCACAGAGTATGCCGAGAGACTTCTTGCCGATCTTGACCTGCTCGACTGGCCATCGTCCACGCTGGACATGCAGCGGCACTGGATCGGACGCAGTGAGGGGGCTGAAGTTCACTTCAGCGTGCAGGACCACAAGCATTCTATAACTGTGTTTACGACACGCCCAGACACGCTCTTTGGCGCAACGTACCTCGTTGTGGCACCTGAGCATCCGATCGTCGATCACCTTGTTACAGAGGATCAGCGTATCGAGGTTATCTCATACCGCGAGGCCTCGGCACTCAAGAGCGATCTCGAGCGCACGGAACTGAGCAAGGTCAAAACAGGCGTGTTCACCGGGGCCTACGCCATCAATCCGGCCAACGGTGTGGCCGTGCCGATCTGGGTAGCCGATTACGTGCTGGCCCATTACGGCACAGGTGCGATCATGGCCGTGCCTGGACACGACGAACGTGACCATGAGTTTGCGGTGGCCTTTGGCCTGCCGATCGTGCAGGTCGTCACGCCGATCGATGGTTCGACGGTCAATGTTGCCGAGGCGGCCTTCTCCGATGAGGGTATCGGGATGAACTCGGAGAATGCTCACATTAGTCTGAATGGACTTCCAACGGCTGATGCCAAGGCAACCATCATCACGTGGCTCGAGTCGTCGGGTCAGGGCAAGGGACGTCTGCAGTACCGCCTGCGCGACTGGTTATTCTCGCGTCAGCGCTACTGGGGTGAGCCGATCCCGATCATGTTCTTCGACGACGGAACAAAGCGTGCACTTGAAGCCGACGAGCTTCCATTACTGCTTCCGGAGGTAGCCGAGTTCAAGCCGGCCGGCACGGGCGAATCGCCCCTTGCCACCGTTGACTCGTGGGTGAACTTTGTTGATCCAAAGACCGGCAAGAAGGCACGCTTCGAGACGAACACCATGCCACAGTGGGCCGGCTCATGCTGGTACTACTTGCGATACTGTGATCCGCATAACACAACGACGTTCTGCAGTGCGGAAGCCGAGAAGTACTGGATGGGCGCGCACGGTGTGGACCTCTACATGGGAGGGGGCGAGCACGCCGTGCTTCACCTTCTCTATGCACGCTTCTGGCATAAGGTGCTCTTTGACTACGGATACGTAACGATTCCAGAGCCTTTCAAACGTCTCTTTCACCAGGGACTGATCATGGGTGAAGACGGTCGCAAGATGTCCAAGTCTCTGGGCAACGTCGTCAACCCAGACGAGGTCATTGCTGCCCATGGGGCTGATGCCCTGCGCCTCTACGAAATGTTCCTGGGTCCGCTTGAAGCTACAAAGCCCTGGAGCACCACGGGCATTGAAGGGGTTACACGATTCCTAAATCGCTCCTGGCGTATGATCGCCACGGAGGACAGCATGCTCTCTGCGACTGTGCAGGACGTACCATGTCCTCCAGAGCTGGAGCGAGTGCTTCATGCGACAATCAAGAAAACGCGTGAGGACGTTGATGCGCTGAGCTTCAACACGGCGATCGCGCAGTTCATGATCTTCGTCAATGAGTTCACCAAGCTGGATGTGCGTCCGCGTTCGGCCATGATCCAGTACGTGCAATGCCTGGCCCCCTTCGCTCCGCATATTGCCGAAGAGCTGTGGCATATTCTTGGCGAGAGTGGATCGGTACACACCTCGAGATTCCCAGAATTCGATGCCTCAAAGCTGGTTCTGAACGAGGTTGAGATCGTTGTACAGGTCAGCTCGAAGATCCGCGGAAAGCTAACTGTATCAACCGATGCCGATGCATCGGAGATCGAGGCGATGGCGCGGCAAGATGCTGGCATTCAGAAGCATCTTGAAGCACGCGAGATCGTCAAGGTCATCACAGTACCAAACAAGCTCATCAACTTCATCGTCAAGTGACGCGATGTCACGTTCGATCGCTGTCTTACTCCTCACGCTTTCTCTGACAACCGCCTGTGCGCAAGATGCGAGGGTCTGGTTTGGTGGGCCATTTCGTATCGGCACAACACCCATCGATAGACTCCCGGAGATCTCCGGTCTAGTTTCATCTGCACAGAATCCGGGGCTTCTGTGGGCACACAACGACTCCGGCGACGAGCCACGCATCTTCGGGCTAACGCCTCAGGGTCGGATCGTGGCCGAGGTTGGCTTGCAAGGGGCAACGCACATCGACTGGGAGGACATCGCCCGCGGACCGGGTCCGGTGAAGGGGGCTTCGTATCTGTACATCGCCGACATTGGCGATAACGCCGCACGGCGGAGCACTGTTAGCATCTATCGCATACATGAGCCTCGAATCGACACATCCGCTCGTGCAACACGATCGACGATTGCAGCCGATTCCGTCGAGCGTTTCGTACTGCGCTATCCTGACGGTGCACGAGATGCCGAAGCCCTGCTCGTCGATCCGAACTCTGGCGAGATCGTCATAGTGACCAAACGCGAGCAGCGCTGTCGGGTGTATATGACCGCGAAACTTCCCGCCTCCGGTGACACGACAACGCTCACATACGTGCGTGACATCCCATTGCAGTTGGTAACAGGGGGCGATGTATCCACCGATGGCTCGATGATCGTGCTCAAGACATACCTGCATCTACGAATGTGGGAACGCTTGCCTGGGACCTCACTCGCTGCCTCGATCATCGGTGCTGGCACGCCCCTTCCTTACATGCCCGAACGTCAGGGCGAGGCCGTCTGCTTTACCCAAGCCGGTGATGGATACTACACAACGTCCGAATGTGAGAATAGCGGTCCTGCTGCGGCAATTATGTTCTATCCGTCGGCAGGTGATGAGACTCGTGCGCGAAGCCTACGAGACGTGCGACTACCGTCACTCTCAGTCAACCGCATAGCCCCTTCCGGAACCATCTACCGCGTGCGCTACAGTATGCCGGAGGTTGAACGTGTATCGCTCACAGTCCATAATGCCGCCATGTTCCGAGTCATGACACTGGCCGAGAATTCAGCCGAATCCGGTCCGCAGGAACGCGACGTTGACGCAGCCAAGCTGCCGCCCGGCAGTTATGCCGTGGTGCTGGAATCCCCTTCGGCCCGTGTATCAGCTCTACTGGAGATACGATGAAACGACAGTTGGTTTGCGGCACGCAGCTCCTTGCCGCGCTCATCATGATGATAGTGCCCGTGGTTGCATACGGTGATGATGCGAATGTTGCTCGCCGGCTCAACGACGTTTGCAGCATTCTCTCCGGTGGACCCATCCTGTACGAATCTGTCTTTACTCAGGAGTTCCTCCGTCAGGTGCCACCGCCACAGCTCACCATGCTGACGCAGCAGCTGACACGTGAGACCGGACCCTGTGCCAGTATTCGCATCGTCGAGCAACGTTCGGCATATCAGGTGTCGGCGGAAGCCGTCATGAAGAACGGATACATCATTCCTGTGCTTTTAACGATTGAAACGCAGGCCCCATATCTGATCGCAGGACTATTCTTGCGCCCACCGGTCAAGGCCGTGGCATCGCTCGAGTCACTGCAAAAAGAGTTTGCAACGCTCGGGGGGCAGGTCTCCTTCATGGCCATGAATGTTGGTGGTGGCTCAATTGCCAGTGCCATCAACACATCCGAGCGCCTGCCCGTCGGGTCAACCTTTAAGCTCTACGTTCTCGGTGAGATTGTCCGAGCTGTCCGGGAAAAGGAACACAAGTGGACAGACATCGTCAGACTGGATTCATCGTGGCGCTCACTACCATCGGGCCGACTTCACACGTGGCCTCATGGGTCGCCAATGACCCTTCATAGCCTCGCCGCAATGATGATCTCTGAAAGCGACAACACCGCCACTGACGCTCTGATCCGCCTGCTGGGTCCAGCACGGGTTGCCTCGCAGATGTCCGCCATGGGAAATGATCGACCTGAGATCAACGTTCCGTTTCTCACCACGCTGCAGGCCTTCAAGCTGAAGTATGCTGATGTTGGCCTAGGTAGGCAGTATGCTGGTGCCGGACACGATGAACGTGTACAGATTCTCAGCCGCGTTGATTCCACGATCGCCCGTGACTCGATCATGCCGGCGTCTGCTCCTGTCCTTGCTGACTCCATTGAATGGTTCGCTACCGTTGCCGAGCTCTGTCGTGCCATGGACTGGTTACGTCGTGAGGCCGTCATGCAGAACGATATGACGGCGCTCGACATCCTGGGAATCAACCCCGGTGTGGCCGTCGGCAGGTCCTGGAAACGGGTGTGCTACAAAGGGGGCTCAGAACCCGGCGTGATCAACATGACGTTTCTGCTTGAACATCTCGACGGTTCATGGTACGCCGTTAGCGGTTCCTGGTTTGCATCCAGCGGCGGCATCGATGATGCACGCTTTGCTGGCCTGATGGAACGTGCGATAAAACTGCTTGAAAGGTAAGGGCGCTGGACGCTGTGCGGGACGCTGTGCGGGAGGATCTGGAACCTAAAACCTGACACCTGAAACCTATTCTCGGTAACTTCGCCCCATGCTTTGCCTCGAATGTGAATCCAATCCTGAATGGATCGGAGTTGCCAACGACCACCTGATCGACATTTTGATCGACCATGCCCATTGTGAAAAGAAGGCCGCTGCCTTTGCCTTGGCCATGATCAATCGCTATCCGGAACGCACGCGGCTGGTGAAGGACATGATCGATCTCGCCAAGGAGGAGTTGGAACACTTTGAGCTGGTGGTCAAAGAGCTTGAATCAAGGGGCGTAGCATTGACGCACGATACCGGCAACCGGTACGCTCAGATGCTCCACGAGAACATCCGCAAGGCTGAGCCGCACAGGCTCCTGGACTCGCTGATAGTCGGGGCCTTTATTGAGGCGCGTTCCTGTGAGCGCTTTTCGTTGTTGTCCGAGCATGCAACCACCGAGGACATGCGTGTGCTCTATAAGGGGCTTCTGGCCAGCGAGGCTGGGCATTACCGCGCCTATACCGACATTGCTCGGGAGTACTTCCCTGTTGACGAGGTTCGTCAGCGCCTGAAAGAATTCGGTCAGATCGAGGCTGCAATCATCCGGTCGATGTCCAACCAACCAACGATGCACGGTTGATGGCAT
Organism: uncultured Melioribacter sp.; assembly: GCA_964393485.1. Taxonomy (GTDB): domain Bacteria; phylum Bacteroidota; class Ignavibacteria; order Kapaibacteriales; family Kapaibacteriaceae; genus UBA10438. The sequence continues at coordinate 5,479 of CAYMTW010000020.1, forward strand.
CGATCATCTTTATGGGCACGCCCGAGTTTGCCGTACCGGCCCTCGAAGCCCTGCATCACCGATATGGTGTGTGCAGTGTTGTGACCGTGCCCGATCGGCAGAAAGGCCGGGGTCTTCATTCGCAACCGAGTGCCATAAAGGCAGCTGCACTGGAGCTTGGTATCACTGATGTTTTGCAGCCACCATCGCTGCGTGACGAGTCATTTGCAGAAGAGATCCGTCAGCGCAAACCGGACGTTATCTGTGTGATCGCTTTCCGCATTTTGCCCCGCTCAGTGTATACTCTGGCGCAGAAGGGTGCATTCAACGTGCATGCCTCTCTACTGCCAAAGTATCGAGGTGCAGCTCCAATCAATCACGCCATCTTGAACGGAGAAACTGTCTCGGGCGTAACCTCATTTCTGCTCAATGATGTGGTTGATACCGGCACGGTGATCGAGCAACGGACGACAACCATCACGGATGACATGACCGCTGGAGAGCTCTACGAAGCTCTGATGCCGCTGGCGGCCGACTGTGCTGTCTCGACGGTTGAGAAGCTTCTGACTGGGAGTTGTTCGCCCCTTGCCCAGAATGACGCTGAGGCAACACCGGCACCGAAGATCTTTCGGGAAACGGCAGTGATCGACTGGAATCGTTCGCGCGAACACGTGCGGAACCTCATCCGGGCCTACTCTCCGGCGCCGGCAGCCTGGACTGTATGGAACGGTCAGGTCCTGAAGATCTTCCGGGCCTCGCGAAGCACCGAGCTCGTCCGTCCCGGTGAATGGAGTATTGTGGGACCGAGCCTCATTGTCGGGTGTGCCGACGGGTCCCTGTCTCTCGACGAAGTACAACTGCCTGGCAAACGTCGACTGCCAATTGCGGATATTGTCCGCGGTTACCGAGGTTTGTCGAACGGTTCGTTCTCACCATTGCCATCGGAGCATTCCTGATGATTCCGTTCAACGAGTTCGTTGAAGAAAACTCATTCATCGTCTGTGCACATCGAGGTGCTTCGGGTATCGCTCCGGAGAACACGATGGCGGCGGTTATGATGGCCATCGAATGTGGAGCTCCTATGGTGGAGATCGACGTTCAATACACCAGCGACCGTCAGATGGTGGTGTTTCACGATGACACGCTCGAGCGCACAACGGACGGATCGGGATTGATCGCCGAACGTTCGCTTGACGAGCTGCAAGAGCTTGATGCTGGATCGTGGTTCAGCCCGAGCTTTGCCGGACAGCGCATCCCGAAGCTCATCGATGTTCTTGAAGAACTCCGTGGTCGGGCCTACGTCAACATCGAGATTAAACCACGTCCGGCTACCGAGCAAACAGCGCGGGAAATGGCCGAGCTACTCGAACTCGTTCATTCGCTTGACATGCAGTCGCGGTGCGTGTTCTCATCCTTTGATCATGCAGCGCTTGTCTATGTGCGATCGATCGCCAAGGACGCACGGACGATTGCGCTCAATGTGCCGGGTGATGATCGCTCGCCGGCACGCGTGGTGAAATCTTGCGGCGCCGATGGCTTCGGGTGCTCCCTTGAAGAGGTCAATCGCGAACGTGCCGAGATCTGTCATCACTTCCGCATTCCCTACGGCGTGTACACGGTCAACACTCCTCAGGAACTGGAGTTCGTGCTTGACCACGGTGCAAGCGGCATTGTGACCAATATGCCCCACGTGATCATTCCGCATTACCGGATGATCGCCTCTACTTCCTGAGATTCGATGTTTGCATCCCTTGACCCTGTGACGATCCTCGGCCTTGTCGCAGGCTGTTGTTCAACATTCGCTCTGGCGCCGCAGGCCCTACGTGTGTGGCGCACGCAGCAGGTGGAGCAGCTCAGCGTTGGCATGTTGTGGCTGATGATCACGGGCTGCCTTCTCTGGCTCAGCTATGGCCTTATCCGCATGGATATCAGCATCGTGTGGGCCAACGGCGTTGCCTTTGTGTTCATCACCTACATGCTCGGTAAGAAGCTTCAGGACATTCGGGCAACAGGACGCCGATGAGTATCGATGCGCTGCCACCGCTGATCTTTCCATCGTTTGACGTTAAGGTCTCCCACGATGGCTCGGCAGCCCGCATCTATGATCCTGTCCGCCGTTCATGGGTTGTCCTTACACCCGAAGAGTGGGTGCGCCAGCATTGCCTGAACTGGCTTCTGCAGCGAGGCTATCCCATAGGACGCTGCAGCGTGGAGCGCCGCGTTGATGGTACGATACATGCCACGGCACAGCGCTTTGACCTTCTCTGGCGCGATGGTCACCTTGAGCCTTTCCTGCTGATCGAATGCAAGTCGGCGTCAACACCGATCAACGATGACACTCTGCGTCAGACCGCATGGTATAATTTGACGCTCAAAGCCCCATACATTCTGCTGACAAACGGACGTATGGCCTTCTGCGCCCACGTTGGTGACAATGGCGTACTTGCTCCCCAATCTGATATTCCCGATTACTCACTAGCCCGATAACGTATGGAAATCACGCTTCATTCGCCCCTTGACATGCACCTGCACGTGCGCCAGGATACGATGCTGGACCTTGTTGCTCCGCTGACGGCGCAGCATTTTGCCGGTGCGGTGATCATGCCGAACCTCCTGCCACCTGTTGATACCGTCGAACGCCTTCACTGGTACACCTCCGAAGTGCGCCGCGCCACGAGCGGCCATGCATTCGAGCCATTTATGACGCTGTTTTTCCGCGACTACACACGTGAAGAACTCCTGGCGTCCCGCGATCACATCATCGGCATAAAGCTCTATCCGGCCGGTGCCACCACAAACAGCGATGCCGGCGTGCGAGAAGTTCTGGCTATGGATCATGTCTTTGGGATGATGGAAGAAATAGGCATCCCATTGCTGGTGCATGGCGAGACGCATGGTTTTGTGATGGATCGAGAGGCCGAGTTCTGCGAGGTGTATCGCGAACTTGCTACTCGATACCCGAAGCTGCAGATCACCATGGAGCACATCACCACCGAGAAGGCCGTGGGCCTGCTGGATGAGTTTGACAACCTCAAGGCTACCGTCACGCCCCATCACCTGATCATCACGCTCGACGATGTGGCAGGGGGCTTGCTCAACCCGCACCTGTTCTGCAAGCCGATCGCTAAACGTCCGGAAGACCGTCAGGCACTACTGCAGGCAGCCTTAAGCGCACACCCGAAACTGATGCTTGGCAGTGATAGCGCGCCACATCCACGGCATAAAAAAGAAGCACCCGGATGCGCAGCTGGGGTATTCACAGCTCCGATCATCCTGCCGATGCTGGCCGAGCTCTTCGTCCGACATGGTGCCGAGGGAAATCTTCAAGCATTTGTGAGCGATAATGCCCGGCGTCTCTACAAGGTTGATCCGCCTCGCACCACCGTGCGCCTGGTTGACGAGCCGATGGACATACCGTCATCATATGGCGAGGTCATTCCAATGTGGGCCGGCGGCAAACTCTCATGGAGCGTAGCAGAGGTGACGTCATGAGAGTCGCGTTGATCAGGTTCTTCAGCGCTGTACTTGTCCTGCTCAGCACGCAGCAGGCCGGTCTGTCGCAATCGACCTTCGATACCTGCAGTGCAGAGGGCAGTGCTGTGCGTTCAGATGTGCGAGCCATCAATCGGAAGAAGAACCGCGAGGGCTTCCCAACGAATGCTCAGATCAACACGGCGATTCATTTTACCACACTCATGGCAGCTGGTGAACATCCACGCACCTTCCGTGAAGGTGATGCCGCTGAGATCACCGCCTATTGTGCCGACGTCAAGATCGGGTCGGTGGAAAGCGTCAACTGCAAGGCCAAGGATCACTGGCATCGTGATACGCATATCGAGCTGACACTTGACCCGAATGATTCGCAGAATCCGACGAAGATCCTGGTCGTCGAAGTCACGCCCCGCTTCCGGCAGGCTATGAAGGACCGAGGTGTGGATTGGTCGCAGCAGGCGTTGCGCGATAGGTTCCTTGGACGCTGGGTCAAGGTACGGGGCTGGGTGTTCTACGATGCACTTCATGCCGACGAGTCGGCCGGCTCGGGTAACGAGAAGATCTGGCGTGGCTCTCCCTGGGAGATCCATCCTGTAACGGACATCAGCGTTACCACCCGTCCAACGACACTTCCAGATGCCGAGCCCGTCGAAGATGCTCCCCGGAAGCAAGGCCCAACAACAACTACTGCCCCGTCAAGCAGCAATTCGAGCCAGTGCCAGGGGATCACCACCAAAGGGTCGCGTTGCCAGCGCATGACCAAGGACCCCAGCGGCTTCTGCTACCAGCATCAACGATAGATTCGGGCGTATCTTCGCCCTCATGAACCGTACACGTCCACACTCAGTCTGGACGCCCCCTAACGATGTAACCTTGCCGAACGGTATCCGCGTGATCTGTGACCCCGTGTCACACGTTGATTCGGCAGCTATTGGCGTGTGGATCCGAGCCGGCACGCGTGATGAGCCCCGCGGACTGCGCGGCGTTGCACACTTTGTGGAGCATACGTCGTTCCGTCGTACGCGCCACCGCTCTGCAGCTCGCATCTCCAAAGACTTCGAGAACCTCGGAGCCTATGCCAATGCCTACACCACCAAGGAAGAGACCTGTTACTACGTCCGCACGTTGAGCGAGCACACTGACAGCGTATTGGAAACGCTGATAGATGTGGTTCTCTGGCCCGTGTTCAATACGTCTGACATCGAAAAGGAACGCTCGATCATCACCGAGGAGATCCGTTCGTATGAAGATGAACTTGAAGAACACATCTTCGACATTGGTGAGAGTCAGATGTTTCCCCGCCATGCGCTGGGCTCACCGATCGTAGGCACGGTCGAAGATGTGCAGCGAATCTCATCAGAGCACGTTCGTGATTTTCATGCACGACATTATCATGCCGGATCGATCGTGGTGGCCGTCAGTGGGCAATGTGATCCAGATCAGATCCTGAAGATCGTTGAGCGACTAACCAGCCATGCGCCGATGCGTCGTGCCCTAGCGCGGCGGACAACGCCGACAATGCGCCAGGCATCGCATATCACATTGACGCGTCCAACACAACAGGCACACCTTCTCTGGCAGACACCCACTGTGGGATGCCGTCATGAAGATCGCCATGCCCTGCAGGTCCTGAACGTTGTCCTGGGTGACGGTATGTCGTCGCGACTCAACGTGCGCCTTCGGGAGTCTCGCGGCCTGACGTATTCGGTCTATTCACAGGTGCAGCTCTTTGCCGACTGCGGTCTGATGGCCATCTACGCCGGCGTGGATGAGCAGAATCTGGCAAAGGCTGAAGGGGGCGTGCGGCGCGTCCTAGCTGAGGTTGCCTCGGGAGGTATCACCGCCGCTGAACACAAGCGCGCTCTGGCACAGCTTCGTGCCGGCAAGCTGATGTCGCTTGAGTCTCTGACCGCACGCATGACCCTGCTTGGGAAGGGCGTGATGGAAACCGGTGATCCCGAGAACCCCACAACGACCATCGAATCACTCCTGTCGGTCACACGACAGGATATCGCCCGCGTGGCAGCGCAGGTCTGCGATCCAACCTCGTGGAGCTCCTGCACCATCCGTCCATCGTCTGATCAACCTGAACGACACGAGCCGGAGCGTATCGACTGATGTTCAACCCGCAGCAGATAGCGGCTCTGGACCGGCATGTCCATTGCGCTGTGGTTGCCAATGCCGGCTCGGGCAAAACCTCGGTGCTGGTCGAACGCTTTATGCGGATTCTGCTGCTCGAGGGCGTGCGGCTCGACCAGGTGGTAGCCATCACTTTCACCCGCGCGGCAGCCGCAGAGATGCGTCAGCGCCTGCATGAACAGATCCATGCGCTGCTCACCAAGCCTCAAGAGCAAGCCCCGTATCTGGAGCACGTTTCGGAGCAGGTCCTCGAATCACGACTTCGCTCTCTTTCCGTACAGATCGGCTCGGCACGCATCAGCACATTCCACAGTTTCTGCGCTGGCCTGGTGCGGCAGTATGCCGACGTTGTCGGACGCTCATCGGATGTGCGCGACGCGGATGCTCGACTCACCGAGGAGCTCTGCGCCGCAGCTGTCGATTCGTCGATACGGGGGCTCCTAGGACCGGAGAACATCAATGACCCGGATCTACAGGAGTTGCTCGATGTAATGACGCCCGCATCGGTGCAGGACTTTGTGTCTCGTCTGACGCGCAACTCTGCGCAGCGACGTGAGTTCATCTCTGCCTGCTCGGTTCCGATGCACGTGATGCTCCTTCAACGTCAAAATGCAGCTCAGCCTCTACAACTTGAAGTGGCCGCTGATTGTGCTCGCCGACTGGCCGCCCATGTGCGCCCCTTTGCAGTATCGGTGCCTGCGCTAGCGGAGTTGAGCGGCAAGCTCGAAACGCTCTTTCAGCGGCTGAGCGAGGGTGATGCGGCGGCCCTATCTCAACTCTCACAGTGTACGGCAGAATGGTTCACCACGAAGCGCGAAATACGGCTGAAGATGATCCCTGCCACATCCAAGGGGTGTGATCTTCCTGGCCCCTTTCCATCAGATATCGAAGGTGGTCTTGAAATGATCGCCGCCGGCTGGGATCCAGCGGTAGAGCAACGTCAGTTCCACATTGCTCGCGCACTTGCGCGACTTGCCGAAGGCGCCGCCTCTGCCTACACAGATCTAAAACGGCAGCGCAATGTCATTGACTTTGACGACATGATCGATGATGCCATGCGTCTGCTCACGAACGATGAAGTAGCCTATTCGATTCGCCGATCAATCTCATACGTGATGATCGATGAGTTTCAGGATACTGATCCAACTCAGTATGCTCTTCTCGAGCATCTCGTACCAGCTCTCACTGGCAGCGGTAGTCCGGGGCCAAACGTCTATGTGGTCGGTGATGACAAGCAAAGCATCTATGGCTTCCGAGATGCAGACGTGCGCCTGTTCCGTCGTGCTCGAAGAGCAATTCGGCGGGCTAACGAGATCAACTCAACAGATGATTCCGGCATACGTCCGCTGTCGGTCTCGTACCGAATGCATCAAAGCCTTGTCGAGCAGGTAAACAGCATCTGCGGCAGTGCATTCTCCAGCGCTGTCGCTCCCGATGATGACGATGAGGTATCCTACGATGTGGCCTATCTCAAACTTGAAGCAGGAATCATCCGAGATCCGTCGCAGGCCCTGTCTTCAGTCCGCCTTGTCGAAGTCGATGGTGATGCCCTCAAGGGGCCTGCTGAGTTTGAATCTGTGGGCCTGCAGATCTCGGCCATGCTACGCGGTGCTGACCCAGCTATGGTATTCGATCCAAAAGCTGCCGAGCGTCCGCCCCGACCTGGAGACGTTGCCGTACTGGTACCGCGCAATGCCGACAAAGCCGCAATGGCCGATGTGTTGCGGCGCCTCAGAATCCCGTTCCGAGTCTATGGCGGACGTGCGTTCTATTCGCGTCCGGAGGTAGCTGACGTGCGGGCTGCAATAACGGCCGCGGTGGATCCAATGAATGACCTCGCGACGGCCGTAGCAATGCGTTCGCCGCTCTTGCGATGCCGCGATGAGGACATCGTGGCAGCATCACTATTGCAAAGTGCATCCAGCCTTCAGGATGGGCTGCAAACCCTTGCGACGACTGAACAGGCCTCAGCAGAGGTTATCGCGGCCAGTGCGTTCTTTGATCGATTACGATCGATGCTCAGTCTGCACCCGGTCAGCCGCGTCATAGAACCCATGTTAGAACTTTGCGGCTGGTACGACACGGTCCGCCACGAACCACGGGCCGAGCAGATGGTGGCAAACATTGAAAAGCTGATCACGATCTGTGCTGACGTTGAGCAGTCGCACTCGGCATCGATCGCCGATGTCCTTGATTCCATCAGCGAGCCTGATGAAGATCTCGAGTCCGAAGAGGTGGTACTGAGTGATGATGATGCCGTCCACATTATGACGATCCACGGCTCCAAGGGGCTCGAGTTTCCAATCGTGGCACTAGCCGGACTCAAGAATGCGATCCGCGTTCCATCTGTACTCATGACGCGTCAGCTTGGGCCTACCATCGGCATGCCCGATCAGCGCGTTGATCCCGTTCATGTGCTCACCAAGGTCGATCAGCCATTTGTTCTGTCACATGCCCTGAATGGCTTTATCGTTCGGCGCCGCGAAGAGGCTCAAAATCGCCGTTTACTGTATGTGGCCCTGACGCGTGCAAAGGCACACCTGGTGCTGGCGGTTCCAACACCGGAAACTACATCCAAGGCAACCGGACTGCTGCAGATCCTGGTGGATGCCATTGATGATGCTGGACTACGTACCTCATGCGTGGTGCCGCGCAGAGAGATGGTCGTGAATGATCTGAACATAGCCATCCCGACAAGCCCCGTGTCAATTCCAACTCATCGTTCGATCGTTGCACCCCCTGCCAGCCTGATCACTGCCAGCACACTGTCCAGACGTCACACTAGTGGGAGCTTTGCGTCCGGCAAGCGGCGCAGAGGGGCCTCCGAAACCTCATCCAGTGCCTACGGTTCGGCTGTGCATGCGGTGCTGGCTGAAGTGATCCATGCTGGATGCGAACCCGGGAGTGACGAGATGACGCGCCGTGTTGTGGATGTGCTGGCGGGGTGTGAGCTTGATCGACGTCAGGCACTGCGCGCACACGATGAAGTCCTGGCCGTGCTCTCATCAGCTACCGTTAGGTCACGCCGTGATGAGCTCACCAACGCTATTCTTGAAGGCACGCTTCATGCACTTCACGGCAACACGGTCATCGAAGGTATTCTTGATGTACGGATGGACACAGTCGATGGAGTAGTGGAGATCTGGGACTGGAAGACCAACGCCATTGGCACAGTCCAACAGGTTGAGGACCTTGGCGATCACTACGCCACACAGATGCAGACCTACGCATGGCTGTGTTCGAGGGCTTTACCGGGGTGCCGCCAGATCATTGCACGCTTGATCTTCACCAAAGCTCTGCTTGCTGATCTACCGACTTCCGAAGTTGTGCGATCGTGGGATGCCAGCAGCGTTATGTTGCCCGAGCTTTGACAACGGCATCGGCTGCTGCCACTGCTGAGGACCAGGCCCACTGAAAGTTGTAGCCGCCCAGCCAGCCCGTCACGTCCACAACCTCACCGATAAAGTAGAGTCCCGTGACAAGCGAGCTCTGCATGGTCTTTGATGACAGGCGTGATGTACAAACGCCCCCTGAGGTGACCTCTGCCTTGGCATAGCCTTCGGTGCCTTCAGGCTCAAGGTCCCAGTTCTTCAATCCGTCTATCAGTGACTCGATCTCTCGCCGAGAGGAAGTATTCACCGGCCGGTCCAGAAGTGGGCTTTCCCATGCCTCAAGAAGGCGCGACGGAAGATAGGCTGAAAGGATCGTGCGCAACAGTCGCCGTTCGGATGGATAGTCTTCTATGGCTGCCTCGGCCGGAACGCCGGGCAACAGATCGATGGTAAATCTTGGCGATGAACGGAGGTAGCTCGAGATCTGCAAAATGGCCGGACCGCTCATTCCGCGATGGGTAAAGAGAATGTTCTCTATGAATTGTGATTGGCCACAGCGGACGCTAGCCTCGCAGGAAACCCCTGACAGTCCGCCGAAGTGCCGAAGGAAGTTCGGTGAAAACGTCAGTGGAACCAGCGCCGGAAGTGGTTCAACGATTGGATGATCAAACTTCCGGGCAATGCGGTAACCGAGGTCGGTTGCTCCCAGTGATGGAATGCTCAGTCCGCCAGTGGCTACCACGATCGCTGCTGCGTCAAGCGTCTTTCGCACACCATCATGCTCGACGTCGACTATAAACTCGTCGGCTCGCGTGATCGAGACCATTCGACTGCGGTAGAGGATCTCGACACTGCCGCGTTGGCATTCGCTAGCGAGCATGTCGATGATCTGCTGTGCAGATCCGTCACAGAAAAGCTGTCCCAGGGTCTTCTCGTGCCACGTGATCCCATGGGCATCGACCATATCGATGAAATCCTGCGGACCATACCGTGACAGAGCCGAGCGAGCGAAGTCGGGGTTATCACTCAGGAAGTTGCTGTGCCGGACCTCACGATTGGTGAAGTTGCATCGCCCCCCGCCCGAGATTCGGATCTTTTTTCCCGGCCGATCATTGTGCTCGACAACAAGCACGCGACAGCCTCTGGCTGACGCGCGGGCAGCACACATTAGTCCCGCAGCCCCGGCACCGAGAACGATCAGGTCAAAGGTCGGCAAAGGAGCTTACCGTGCGATCACCAGCGGGATGGACGAGGTGAACACGCCAGCATTGATGCGAAGCATGTACATCCCCGAGGAAAGATCGGCTGTCTCAAAGCGCAGCGAATACTCGCCCCCTGACAGCGTGACCGATCCGTCGAGCACGGTGCGGACCACCGAGCCGCGCGCGTCCACCACATCGATGAACACGGGGACGGTCTCCTGCATGCGGAAGTTCACAAGCGCTTCATTGACGGCAGGCTGTGGGAAGACCTCCACGCGGGACTTACCGCCCGGTGCAAACTTGACCACCGTGATGTTGCACCTGCCGGCGATCTCCACGCCGGAGCTGCCCGACTTGGGAACGATGTCCAGAAACTGCAGCGTGTCCGAGGTGTAGCCGCTTGAACGTGCACTGATAGTCGTCGCCGTCAGCTCTGGAGTCATCATCACAAAACGAAGATTCACGATAGGTCCCGAGCGCAGCGTGTCCGCACCACGAACGGCAATGTCCACCTGACCGATCGTTGGCGTGAGCGTGGTGTTGTTTGGCTTGGCGGCCGATTCCATACCGATGTACTTCAGCGAGCGTGGCTCATAAACCACGGTCGCATCAAAGTTTAAGCCGTTCAGGAAGTACGTCACGCCGTTATAGGTGGCCGATAGATCCTTGTCAAGCATCACAGGCACTGTGATCGTATCACCAATCGCCCCCTTGAACGGAGTCGGGACGAAGAATGTCGACGTCGGGAGCATGCTCACATCCAGTTCCGGTGCATAGCCCCATCCGCGAGTACTGGCCGTATCGCGCACGTCACACGGATAGCCACTTACCACCCGCGGCATTGCGGTGTCGAGCTGTTCGCGGCGTGGACAGTACCGCAGTGTGAAGACAGCTGAGTCACCGGGGGCGATCGAATCGCCAAGTGGCGGTACTGAGCCAACAATCGTCGTGTATGCCGGCAGATCGAGCAATTCGGTGACTGCGTTAAAAACGTCACCAGTGTTGATCACGGTGATCGAACGGTCAGCACACTCAAGGATCCGCACCGAATCAAAGCTTGTTGGCCGTGCAACGGCGATGTCAGACTTAAGAGCAATGATCGTGGCTCTGTCACCGGTGGCGATCAGACGATAGAGAATCACATCCTCGGTATCGAAATTGATGCTGTCGATCGTCAACCGACTATTAGCTCGGTTGTTATTGAGGGTTACAAAACGAAGTACTGCAAATGCATTGACGGAGTCGACACCACAGAAGTTTTTGAGAGTAACATTCTGGCCACCATATGGAGATGGCGCTACCGCAAGGGATGGCTTGAACTGAACACCACCGGTCTGAGACGTGCACTGGTTGGCAAGCAGCGGTGAGGTCACGTCGAGAAGTCGTAACTGGGTTGAGTCAAAGTCCACACGCATAGCTATGTCAACAACTGACGCGTCAATGACGATTGAGCTGTAGAGCGGCAACGCCAGCGTATCACAGGAGATCATAGCGAAGGTATCTGGAACGGGGCGCAGAAGGTTGAACGCGAACTGCAGACCCTTGGTCTGTGCAAAGCCCCCTCCACGAACGAGGACCGTTGTATCCCAGCCCGTGCATGGTGTTGAGAACCAGAATTTCAATCGAGTGCGATAATCACGGGGTGCACGAGGGCGCTGTCGCAGTTGAACGATCAGAGAGTCACCCGGCTTGACAACTTGTGGCCAGGTTGTGGGTGCCGCAATCGTGAAGATGCGCTCGTCGGGCATAAACGAAACCGAATCAACCGTAACGATGTCCTGACTTGGATTCAGGCGGTAATCCGGGATCTTAAGGACCACCGATAGGATCTGCGGACTCAATACATCGACCACCCCATACGGGAACTGCACCGACGTGGGCGCCGGACGGAACGTCAGCGAGCGTTTGCCCACAAGGAACGTCTCCAGCGTGTTGCTCCATTGCGAACCTGAAGCTTTGATATGAAGAGCGGCGCGGCACTCCATTTGTGCTGCGTCGGCTGGCGTGCGCGGACAGAATGTCAGCAGCACAGTATCCCGCTCGCCTGGTGGCACGGAGTATGGCACAGAACCCGTTGGAGAGAACTTCGACTTCCATGAGAAGAACTGGGGTTTGCCTCCTGGTACGCCGGCAGAATCAATCCAGAGCCGTTCAACCGTCATGCCGAATACGAGTGAACCGTTAAGCAGCTCGATCGTGCGCTCAACGCATTCGCAGGGGCGGACATAACCAAAGTTCACAAGTGACAATGCGCTCTCGAGTTTGACGATGATGCCACGACCGGTCAACGGACCGGAGCCGGTGATCACGCAGGGATCGGAAGAGTAGGCCATAAGGTTCCCGGAGAAGCCCTTTGCTGCATCGGGAGCAAACTCGACGATCACACGGATAGAATCCCGCGGCGCAAGCATGAGAGGCACTGGGCGGCTCGTCGAAATGATACGGAAGCCCGGACTGATCGTGAGCGAGTCCACACGTACGGGAAGAGACGATGTGTTTTCGACGATCATCGGCATGCGCCGGACATCACCGACTTCCACCGTTCCGAATGCCGTGTTCTGAGAGATGTACAGCTTCGGGGCTACTGACGTAGCAATCAGCTGCACTTGCCAATCGGCTCCAGCTTCATCTTTGAACTTGATGTAGGCACGATCTGCGCGGTCTCGAGATGGATCCGCCGGGGTGTATCGCGTTCGGAACCGAATAGACTGCCGTGGCGGAATCGTGCGCGTTGTGCCATTGATCGAGGTCGGTGGGTCGATGATCGCCAATCTCCCTCCGGTTTGATCATCAAAGAAAAGAGACGAGATCTGTCGGGGAGCATCCGTCATATTATGGATGAAGACCGAGTCCTCACGCGACTGACAGGAGATCACGTTCTGCGTTTCCATCACAAGGGGCTCAAAACGGAAGATCTCCATCCTGCCGCGCCCCTTGAGGTCGATACAATCGGTGGTATAGCATCGTGTCTCAAACAGACATAGTCGATCAATGTATGTAAGCGAGTCCGTCGGTCGGAAGGTGATCGGAATCGTGGTCGAGTCACCCGGGTTGATCGTGCGACTTGTACCTCCCAGCAGGGCAAAGGACTCACCTCGCTCAACATACAGGGCGACCGTTAGGGCGTCGATCTTGCTGTTGTTCTTGGCTCTGACGTTGATGGTCCTTTGCTGACCGACAAGGACATCTCCAAAATCGACGAGTCCGTTGACCGACCACTCTACTTTGTTATCAAGTCCTCGACCACTGACATAGATCTTCTTCTCGATCTTGCATCCCTGGATCTGCGTTTTGATGATGATCGAGTCGAAGACAAATCCCGGCTGCCGCGGTAGGAATCGAACGGAGTTGAAGGGATACCCCGTCTTTGGCAGAAGAGTGAACGGGAACCGAATTCGGTAGTGTGTGAAGTCTTTGGGGACAATGATGGTATCGATGATCAGATTCGACAGAGTAAGATTCTGCCAGGTGTAGTTCTGCGGGTCACTCAGCAGCCCCGGACAGGTCGGACTGAATCGCATGGTATCAATACGGCGCGACCCCCCCGTATTCCTGATCGAGATTACTTCCTGCGTCCGCCCGATGAGCTCCACGGTGATGGGTGTCTTCTGGCAGATATCATCCGTTACGATCCGAAGCGTATCCTTGTAGTCGGCTGTCGTATCGCGCACGAATGATCTCACCACCAGCGTGGTGCATTGTCCTGGCTGAAGTCGAATTGGGTATGTCACACCAACAACCGCATAGCCCTTGGGCTCGTTGGTAAACGTACGCTGGATCGTCAGCACACGTGGTTTACCCAGGACATCTGAGGTATTGCAGAGAATGATCGTTGAGTCGAACGACGTGCGGTCAACACAACCCACCCAGAGTGTATCGAAGAGAATTCCACGCCGGTTGAGCCCCGTTTCAGTAATACGGTTGAGTTCCATTCGGACCTGAATATTCGGCAGTCCGCAGCGGTTGGTAGGGCGGATCTCCAACGTATCAATAAACGTTCCAACCAATGTCCCACGGAACGTCACGGTCACGGTTTGTGGCATGCCCCCGGTGAGGTTTACCGTCGAGGGTGTGATGGTGAACAGGCTGGCATCTGGACCACGCATGACAAGATTTGCCGTGCTTCCGCAGATGGCCGAATCAGTGACTGTGAACTGCCATTGCTTGACGGTATCACAGAGAATGTCTTCTTTGACGCTAGACGGCGAGACAGACAGCGTGCGTGGGACAGTGCGGTCTGACGTCTGATTGGATGCGCCAGAGCGAAGCAGACCCGTGTGCCCATTGCCGGTGGCATCACAGAGCGTTGCAATGTTGTTTCGGGCTTCATTGCATCGCAGATAGGCGCGGAGACCGGACTCATTGCCATTGAGTGATCGATGCATCTGACAGAGAATCGCACTTGAGTCAAGAGCTCTGTCCCAGACGCGGATCTCGTCCACCATCCCCTTCAATGTCCGGTTGAGAGTTTGATTGTCAGCTACGCCATTGCACGAGCCGATCAGAAATGGAAGATCCGGACGATCAAGGTTCTTGAGATAGTTTGATGGGTATTGACTGTTCCGGACTGGTCCGACGGCAAGACGTCCGTCGATGTAGATGTAGGCGCTTTCCTGTGCACCATCAAACACTGCAGCAATGTGATGCCAGCTGTTGTAGAGGACCGAAGCCGGTGTGCGGGCAATGGTGTTGTCGAGACTCTTGAGCTGGCCAACGTCACCGTTAACCTCGAAGACAAGGTCGTCGTTAGCATCTATGTACATGACGAGGACATCGTTAAAATCCGAGTTCGGCCCCCACAGGCCTCCGAGATACTGACGCTGGTTGGCCTGCTTTTCGATCTTGGCCCACATTTCAAACGTGACAGCGGTTTGGCGTGCCTTTACCGGATTACGCTGAAGCTCGATAAAGTGCTGACTGCGCCCACTGGTTGTTGTGAACTGCACCGCATTGAAAATGCAGTCCTTGCGGGAATCGCACGAGGCTGGAAACTGCGCCGACGTCTGAGCAAAGGCCAGGATCGTCATCGCGAGGATCAAACTGTGTCGCTGTAGCATCATACGGCTTTCCCATCGTCAATTATTACAGGCAAGGTCGGGAGGCGAAATGCATCCACAGGCTACCGCCGGGGGGGGGTGAGTGGGCATGCTCGCGCGCGTGCGAAAGATACGGCATGGACAGTGTTCCATGATCGACCTCAAGGTCGTAACTTTTACGCAGCCCCGAATCCTCCCATACGGTGAGGATACCCTATCGCATTCACTTGTCTACACCACGCCTATGTCAATACTCCTACGCCTTCTCTGCTGCGCGTCTCTGGTCATCGCTACGGTGTCAATTGGCAGTGCCCAAGCTCCCACTCCACGTGATTTTGGTCTGTCCCTCAATGCCCGTGTTACCGGCGGTGCGCAGCCAAAGATCACCCTGCGGTGGAACAAGGATGACAATCAGCAAAGTGTCTACATCTGGAAGAAGTTGAAGGACGTGGCCCGCTTTGATGCCGAAATCTATGATTCGGTGGTCGGCAAGGGGCTTGAATGGACCGACACAGAGGTCGAGGTTGGTAAGTCCTACGAATACCGCGTATTCCGTCTGGTAAATCGCACCGGCGCAACACCGGCAACCTTCTACGGCACGGGATACATCAATGCCGGAATCGAAGCACCGCCGGCACCACGCGAACGCGTGCTCGTGCTGGTAGACTCGACCATGCGTCAGCCCCTTGCCTCCCAACTAACCGTCTTCGAACAGGATCTCACACTTGAGGGCTGGGACGTTAAGGTCATCTCTGTTCCGCGTGCCGAGACGTTTGACTCTGGCAAGGTCAACCGCGTACGGAACATCATCAAGCAGGATTGGGCTGTGGCACAGAACATTGGCGGGATCGTCCTTGTAGGACGTGTTCCAGTTCCCTACTCTGGCGTGATCGCACCCGACGGACACCCCGATCACCAGGGGGCATGGCCGGCTGACGGTATCTACGGCGATCCTAACGGGACGTATACTGATAGAACTGCCAGCAATCCGAACACCTCACGACCATCAAACAACAACGTGGTCGGAGATGGCAAGTTTGACCAGAGTCTGTTCAGCACCGACGTTGACATTCCCGTGGGCCGAATCGACTTTTTCAATCTTCCACAGTTCAGCAAGAGCGAAACGGACCTGCTGAAGGCCTACTTCAAGAAGAACCATGACTACCGCACCGGCGCATGGAATGTGACCATGGGCGGCATCATCGATGACAACTTCGGCACCTATGGCGAGGTGTTTGCCGCCTCTGCCTGGCGGATGTTCAGCGTTTTTGGGCCCGATACAGCCGTTATGGCTGGTGACTTTTTCAACGACCTCAAGGGCCCCAACACCATGCTCCTCGGCTATGGCTGTGGAGGTGGCACAGATGTGTCCGCTGGTGGCGTCGGAACAACCACGGATCTGTCAACGAAGCCGGTGAATGCCGTATTTACGTTCCTTTTCGGGAGCTATTTCGGTGACTGGGATACGAAGAACAATCTGCTAAGATCAGCCTTGGCAACTGATCCACGCGTGCTCACCTGCTCATGGTCAGGCCGGCCTCACTGGTATATTCACCACATGGCACTTGGCGAAACCATTGGATATAGTGCGCGCATTGCCCAGAACAATTCACCGATCGTCTCCAGTCAGCTCGGCAACTACATTCCGAACGCCACAATTGGTGCAAACGGGATTAGCATTGCCTCAGTGGGCGACCGTCAGATCCACATCGCCCTGATGGGTGATCCCACCTTACGTGCCGTTCCGAGGCCTGTTGCCGTGATCGGCACGATCACTGCCTCGACCGAATTCCCAAACAAGGTCAACCTTGTCTGGACGAAGCCCTCCGGCAATGTCGATGCTTTTACCCTGTATCGGCGCAAGCAGGGTGCGCAACGGTGGACGCTCCTGACGCCTAGCCCAATCACGGCGACCACCTACCGGGACTCACTCAAGAATGAAGGAACCCTCGAGTACATGGTCCGCGCCTGCGCCCTACGCTCCACAGCCAGCGGTACTTTTTATGACATGGGCAAGGGGGCAACCTGCAGCGTTCTGACAACGAACATCACCGAAGACTCTCCCGTTGCCGGCTCAGTCATTGCCAGTGTGCACCCCAACCCCGCCTCGGATAACATCGGCGTAGAGTTCACCATCACCCGCCCGGGCCAGACCACTGTAGACCTCTATGACCTCACCGGTCGCAGCGTCGCACGCTTCGATGCCGGCATGCTCGCAGCGGGCTCCCATCGCACGTCATTCGATGTATCCGTCCTGCCCACCGGAACCTATACCCTCAGCGTCAAAGGTTCAGGAGAAAGCACAACTGTGCCGATCTTGATCGTAAGATAGGCGGCTGCGCCGCAGGAGGGGCCTTCGGCAGGAGGGGCAGCCTCGCTGCAGGAGGGGCCTTCGGCAGGAGGGGCAGCCTCGCTGCAGGAGGGGCCTTCGGCA
>CAYMTW010000020.1:23192-33923 GCA_964393485.1 uncultured Melioribacter sp.
CTTCGGCAGGAGGGGCAGCCTCGCTGCAGGAGGGGCCTTCGGCAGGAGGGGCAGCTTCGCTGCAGGAGGGGCCTTCGGCAGGAGGGGCAGCTTCGCTGCAGGAATATCTTGATTTGGATTAGCCAGCGACGAAGTCGCACCTCTACGCGAAGCGTACATCCTGCGACGAAGTCGCACCTCTACGCGAAGCGTACATCCTGCGACGAAGTCGCACCTCTACGGCGAAGCGTACATCCTGCGACGAAGTCGCACTTCTACGGCGAAGACGTCCTAGCGACGCCAGAAGTAGTACACCGGCACTCCGCTCGCCACGAGTAGCAATCCGGGCCAGCTGTAGTTCGGCTTGTAGATCAGCAGGCAGACACAGATGGAAGCCGCGACGAAGATGTACAGGGCTGGAAGGGCTGGATAACCGATGGCTTTGATCGGACGAGGCAATTCCGGACGTGAGCCGCGCAGGCGGAAGATGCCGAGGATCGTCAGAATGTAGAAGATCAGAACGGCAAACACCACATAGTCCAGTAGATCAGAGTATGTGCCACTCAGGCAAAGTGCCGATGCCCAGACAGCCTGCATCCAGAGGGAAGCAGCAGGAGCCCCGTTCGTGTTGAGTGTGGCTGCACGACGGAAGAACATTCCATCTTCGGCCATCGCGTAATAGGCACGCGAGCCGCTCAGGATGATTCCGTTATTGCATCCGAACGTGGAGATCATGATCAGCACGGCCATGATCAGGCCTCCTGAGGTGCCGAAGATCACTTCAGCAGCTGCTGCGCCGACACGGTCGTTGGTGGCAAAGGCAATGCCACGACCGAGAGCCGTCGATGCGTCTGGCGATCCACCAATGGGCATCACGGCGATGTAGGCAAGATTCGTCAGTAAATAAAGTGCCGTGACAATCACTACTCCGAAAAGCAGAGCACGAGGGATGGTGCGTTCGGGATGCTTTACCTCTGCGGCAGCGAAGGTGATGTTATTCCAGGCATCGCTGGAGAAGACAGATCCGACCATTGAGACGGCTACCGCAGCGAGGAAGGGCATACCGTGACGTGAGATGAATCCATAGGACTCTTGCTGTGCGGCCGGGAGTTTCGGGACGAAGGACGAAACGCCATCGGTCCACAAGGCACCAAGCGCAGCCGAAAATGTTCCATTTGACAGGCCGTATGCGATGCCAGCAATGGCCAGAGCGATTACGCTGACGATCTTCGTCGTGGTAAATGTGTTTTGCACCAGCTTTCCTAGGCTCACACCCCGGACATTAAGCGCCGTCAGACCCACGATAGAAGCAATGGCAAACACCTGGGCGGCATTAACAGAAAAGCCCCATAGAGAGAAGAGAACGTTGGCCTCACCTACCATCGGCAGGACGGCCGATGTGTACTTGGCAAAGGCCATACCGACGGCAGCAATGGTCCCGGTTTGGATGACGGCAAACAGCGTCCAGCCGTAGAGGAAACCAGCCATCGGTCCAAACGCCTCTCGCAGATACACATACTGTCCACCAGCCTGAGGGAATAGTCCCGCAAGCTCACCATATGACAGGGCCGCGATCAACGTCAGCAGCCCCGTGACAAGCCAAACCAGCAGGAGCATTCCCGGCGAACCCACGGTTCGGGCGATGTCGGCACTTACAATGAAAACGCCGGACCCAATCATGGATCCGGCGACAATCATCGTAGAGTCGAATAGTCCGAGCTCACGTTTGAAACTCATTGTAGATGTCCTATTTGAGGAAGTGTTCCCACACGACGTAGCAGAGGAAGGCGGTGGCACCAATGCCAACGACGATTCGTGCTGTTCCAAGACCTGACCATGTCTTCCCCTTGTTGGCAACGGAATGATTGATTCCGTAGAAGAAGTAGATCAAGAGACCCAGCGCCAACCATGCACCTAACCGTTCCCACGTCGGAATGGGGAGTGGAAGCATCTGCATCAGGCAGATAACGATTCCAGCGATGGGGACAAACGGTACCCACGGGGTACGGAATGGACGCTCCACATCTGGATGCGTTTTGCGAAGGACCAGGACGGCAGCACAGACAAGAATAAATGCGAGGAGAGTGCCGATGGAGACCAACTCGGAAAGCACATTGATTGGGAACAATCCAGCGATGATCATCGACACCACACCTGTGATGATCGTCGAGACCACAGGTGTCTTAAATCTTGGATGCAGCTTGCCGAACACCGGCGGCAGTAGGCCATCACGTGACATTGTATAAAAGATCCGCGGCTGGCCCATCAGCATGACGAGGATGACAGAGCTCAACCCTGCCAGCGCGCCAATCTTGACGAGGGGTGAAAGCCAGGCGAGAGCCAGCGTTCCGTCCGGGAGACGTGCTGCATCGACGGCAACGGCAATTGGGTCGGGCACGTTCAGCATCGTGTACGGGACGATGCCCGTAAGCACCAGAGATACGAGGATGTAAAGAACCGTGCAAATCGCCAGCGATACGAGGATACCCACAGGCATGTCTCGCTGGGGATTCTTTGCTTCCTGAGCCGCCGTCGAGACAGCATCAAATCCGATGTAGGCAAAGAAGATTACTCCGGCCGCACGAAAAACACCACTCCATCCGTACTCGCCAAATGTTCCCGTGTTTTCGGGAATGAATGGTGTCCAATTAGCTGTGTTGACATACTGAAATCCAAAGACCACAAACAGCAGAATCACGATGATCTTTACGGCGACAATGATATTGTTTACAGTTGCAGACTCCTGAACACCGCGAATGAGCAGCAGCGTGAGAAGACCTACAATGAATACTGCCGGCATATTGACAACGGAAGAATTCCAGTCAAAGCCCGTAGCCGTGCTGAACGTCAGCGGAGCCTGTTGGATCGCATCGGGCAATGGGATGCCGAGATTCTTTTCAATGAAACTCACGGCGTATCCGCTCCAGGCAACCGCAACAGTCGATGCGGAGAACAGATACTCGATGATCAAATCCCAGCCAATAATCCATGCAAACATCTCACCTACGGTGGTGTATGAGTAGGTGTATGCGCTTCCAGCGATCGGCAGCATAGCAGCGAACTCGGCGTAACAGAGTCCAGCAAAACCGCAGGCTACAGCCGAAATCAGAAACGAGATCACCAGACCGGGACCAGCATATTGTGCCGCGGCAACCCCAGTGATTGAAAAAATGCCGGCACCGATGATAGCACCTATCCCCAGTGCTGTCAAGTTCATCGCCCCCAGCGTTCGACGCAGACCAGAGGACTCTCCCTCGGCAGACGCCTGTAAATCCGTGATACTCTTCTTGGTAAAGAGCATGCAGCCCCTCAACGAATGGTGGTTGTTACTGACGTTTACGAGATGACAATATAAGCGTCATTGTGAACGAATCCCGACAAGGTTTCGTTATTTCGCACCGTCTTCATCCATCAAAAAGACAATTTTCATCATCATCTCTCCTGGAGAATAGCATGGCACTTGCCGTTGGAACACCAGCCCCCGACTTTACCCTCATGGATACGGACTTGAAGCCGGTCACCCTGTCGTCGTTTGCAGGTAAGAATGTTGTTATAGCATTTTTTCCAGCAGCCTTCACTGGTGTATGCCAGACTGAGCTTTGTACATTTCAGGGGGCCCTGCAGCGCCTCAACGGAGTCAATGCTACCGTGCTGGCCATTGCAGCCGACATCCCGTTCTCAAACAAGGCCTTCGCAGAAGCAAACGGTCTGCAGTTTCCAATCCTGTCAGACTTTACCCTTTCAACGATCCATGCCTATGATGTGGCGTTCGAGAACTTTGCTGGGATCGCTGGCCTTACGCGCTCGCATCGCGCGACGTTTGTCGTTGGTCCAGATGGTGCGATCACCTACTGCGAAGTGACCGCAAATTTGGGAGTTCTACCAGACTTTGACGCGCTATACGCAGCTCTCGAGTCGGCCTAAGCACCGCTTACAGAGCCTAGATACAGCAACGGCCATCCTTTCGGATGGCCGTTTTTGCTGAGCGCTGTTTCCGCAAGGAGCAAGTCCTCTTTATGCTACATGCCTTCCCCCAAAGCCATGTTCTGCGGAAACCGTTACGTTAATCGGATTGCGCTGTCTTTCGTGGTCTACCATATCGACGTTCTGACTTCTTCTTCAGTCCCAGGCTGGCAATCTCGTCTGAGTCGTCGCCATACTGAGCAAGCACCTGGCGCTTAACACCCAAGACAAGGTCGTGAAAGGCGTTTTCAACGCTGATTGCCTCGTCTCGTGCCCTTGCTGCTGCCGCCAGAGCCTCCTGTTCAGCCTGCTCGGCTGCTTCGAACCTTGCGAGTGCCTCCTGCAACTTGGCGATCGTGAACTCCTTGTTCGCAGGGTTATAGTCCTTGAGCCCGAGAACGACCTTGGCCACTTCCCGATCTTGCGCAAGGGTCTTATGCGTTACCCTGATGGTTGTTCGACGTGCCATTGATAGCAGATTCCCCAAAGCACCCGTGAATTACGACTTATGCTGCATGCCTACCGAATTCTGTCCAAGCGATTTGTTCAACGACACAAATATAAGTGCATTCTTAACATTTGCAAGAGGTATTTGTCAATACATACAACATTCATTTCGTGATTTAAGTCAATTTTGCTCTGTCAATATCGACTTTCAATATTCAATGTGACTCTTTTACCTATTGCAATATGACGAACGAACTTCGTCTTGCGAGACATGCTTACACCGAACTCACTACTTCGCCTATCGTTATTGATCCAGATTACCCCAGATCTACTTATCATCGTGACAATGTCGTTCACGTAGATTAATCGAAGGCCTGTACACGAGTTCTGCTTCAACAGTGGGAGTAACTCTCCTACACTATCGGTCACGTATTTTCGACATACATGAACCACTGTGGGGCATTTCGCCATCTGATCACCTGTGGAGGAAAACTCGCATGAGTGTCCGGTCAATTCTACTTGCATCCGCTAGCTTTTTCGTCCTTCACTGTTTGAGCACTGCTCAAACGACGAATGACGTTATCACGCTCCAGGGCGGATTAGCTGACGATGCCATCATAAAAACGCAGGTCAAACTGGGAATGCTTCGGTCGACAACAGGTATGCTCGATAGTGTTAATATTCAAGCGTCAGAGGTCGATGTATTTCTCGACGTCCAGCGGATGCTCGCCACGGTCGTATCCAAGAGCACGAGTGCAAAGAGGTCCGATGAGGAGCTCATCGCTGTAGATTTTCGGAGCCGCCAACTGTCCGCCTTGTATATCCTGCTGCAGCGAACCAAGCCGCAAGGTGCAGACTCCGTTACCGTAGAGTCTGTCCAGAAGATCCTCGACGATGCCTACCGCTCGGCCGTTTCATCGAAAAAGTGAGGACGGCATTTGCTGACACTTGGGATTATACCACCGCATTTTCTTTTTGACTTCGACCACAAACCGTATTTTTGACAACTTTTTTCCACACACTGCAACATGAAAACAATGAAGGTCTTCGCACTTATCGCGGTTATTGCCGCTGCTCTCTTCGGCGGCGCAGAAGCATCAGCTCAGGGTTCGCTCACACCAGCGGCCCAAGCTCCTGTGATGATCAAGCCTAAACTCAAAGTCGCCCACATCAAGGGCGCTGCATCGTTTATCAACGGTATCGAGATCCGTGGTGGCGAAGTGGATGCGTTCCTTGACGTTCGCAAGGTATTGACAGAGGCCATCGATGACGCGACAAAGGCCAAGAAGGGCAACGACGATGTCATCACGGTTGAAATGCGTGCGGACCAGATCTCCAACCTCGCAACACTGATGCAGCGGGGTACGTTGAAGGGGTCAGAAGCAGAAACCTTCAAGGACATCATGACGGCACTTAGCGACGCAGCCAAGGCTGCCCAAGGCGCCAAGTAAAGTCAACACAGCGTCGATAATGTATTAAGCCCCTTGGTCGGAACGGTCAAGGGGCTTTTTTTTACGAACGAGGTGACCATGGACCTTTTTGAACTCAGCGATTACTGCTTATCGCTCAAGGGAGTTGAATTGACATTCCCATTCGGCCCCGATGTCATGGTCTTCAAGGTGAAGGGCAAGATGTTCTGTCTCGTCCCTCTGGACACGACCCCTCAGCAGTTCAATGTGAAATGTGACCCGGAAACTGCCATTGAAATGCGTGAACGCTACTCATGCGTCCTGCCCGGCTACCACATGAACAAGAAGCATTGGAACACCATCGTCATTGATGGCACAATGAATGCAGCCGAACTCTGCCAGTGGATCGATCACTCGTACACGCTCGTTTTAGGTTTTAGGTTTTAGGTTTTAGGTTTTAGGTTTCAAGTTTCGGGTTTCAGGGTTCAGTAGCCCAATGTCAAAAGCGTAACCCTATCCACGCTACATTGGGATAGACCTGCACCGCCGGGGCCGGCAAGTGATACATGTGCAGATACTCAAATGCCTGACGCAGCCAGTCCGGAAGGAGTGACAAACGCTTGAGATTCCAGTCAAGCGACACAACAACTACATGCTGCGGATTGCTCGAGCCAACAAGCCCCTTGACGGAGTGGCCAAGGGCGAGGTTGATCCAATCAGGATACCAGTCACGGGCAGATAAAGGCAGTATCTGATCAACGTCAAAACTGAGCCAATGCGTCGTGCTTTCGTAATCGTCAATGATGGCCCCATACATGCCATTGCGAAAGGGTTGTGACGGATAGAATGAGATCTGAAACGTTACGCTGCGCATCCAGGGGGCATAGTGCTGCGCCACAGGCAGAGCCGCACCAAGAATGTTGGCACCTATGTCTCCGGGCGAGAACCCGTACTTGACGCTAAACCCGTCGCGAACTTCGTTGTACGTCTGGTAGAGAAGTGCGACAGAAGCACCGGTCCAGATCGCCGTGGTCGAGTCCATTCCTGACCACCGGAACGTTCCAGCAAGGGCCGATGTGGCCATGGATGTAAAGTATGCGTGACCAACCTTATCGGCGCCGAGGGCGTAGGTCCAGTCCTGATCGAGGTTGAAATGAAAACCAGTCGGAGCCCCCTTCCACCAAAGGTCATTCAGCCAGACATGTCCTACTGCAAATGCTCCGAGTCCTACCGCAGAGATCGCACCGAGTCTCCACGGATCGATACGCGACGTGTCGGGTTGCATTCCAGCGATGGCGGAAACGTTCGTTGTTGCTGAGTCACAATGGTGACCGCAGGCCACGACTCTCCCCGACAGCAGAGCCGTCAAAAGAAGACTTAAGTGCGTTCCGACCCAGGCGTGGTGACGTTTCATATCGAACACGCCATCGCGGAGAAAAGAGGCCGTTAGGCGCCGATCAGAGCCTTGTAGGCATCAACCTTCATGAGAGCGTCCAGCTCGCTCGGGTCGCTGATGCGAATCTTGACAAGCCAGCCGCTGCCATAGGGGTCCTTATTGACCGAGTCCGGGGCAGCATTCACGTCGTTGACTTCGAGAAGCTGACCGCTGACCGGGGCATAGAGATCGGCAACAGTCTTCACGGCCTCAATCGAACCGAAGGTACCGCCCTTGCCTACCGTTGCTGAAGCATCCGGAATGTCCACATACACCACATCGCCCAGCTCGCCTTGAGCATGGTCGGTCACACCGATCGTACCAACGTCACCTTCGACGCGGATCCATTCGTGATCACTGGTATAGAGTAGGTCAGCTGGGAAATTCATCGTCATGCCTTCCAGTCATGAGTGTCGAGATACTTCGTGTCAAACGTACCGGCTATGAAATCAGGATTGTCCATCATCTTTCGGTGGAACGGGATCGTCGTTTGAATGCCTTCAATGACGAACTCATCAAGGGCGCGGCGCATCTTGGCGATCGCCCCATCTCGCGTTGCTGCAAACGTAATGAGTTTTGCAACCATGGAGTCGTAGTACGGAGGGATGACATATCCCTGATAGATGTGCGAATCGACCCGCACGCCGGGACCGCCCGGAAAGTTCAGCGACTGGATCACACCCGGCGATGGGCGGAAATCATGGTATGGGTCCTCGGCATTGATGCGGCACTCAATCGAATGCATCAGTGGATCACGCTGCTCAACGGTAAGGCGCTCGCCGGAGGCAACCAGCAGCTGCTCACGGATCAGATCGACCGCGGAGGACTGTTCCGTCACGGGATGTTCGACCTGAATACGCGTGTTCATTTCCATGAAGTAGAAGTTGCGGTGCTTGTCCACCAGGAACTCGATCGTACCGGCTCCGACATAGTTGACACTGGCAGCCCCCTTCACACTGGCATCGCCCATGGCTTTGCGCAGTTCGGGCGTCATGATCGGGGAAGGGGCTTCCTCGATCAGCTTCTGGTGACGTCGCTGGATGCTGCACTCACGCTCATTCAGATGCACAACGTTGCCGTGTGAATCAGCAAACACCTGGATCTCAACGTGACGCGGCTCCTCTATGAACTTTTCGATATAGATGTCGCCGTTGCCAAATGAAACCTCAGCTTCACCCCGTGCCGTTGCATACGCACGATCGAGTTCGTCCGCCGTTTCAACATAGCGCATGCCCTTACCGCCACCACCGGCAACGGCCTTGATCATGACCGGATAACCGACCTCGGCGGCCACACGGCGCGCATCCTCGACAGTCGGGACGATCCCGTCCGAACCCGGCACCACCGGCACGCCGGCTGCTCGCATGGTATCCTTGGCGATGGACTTGTTGCCCATACTGACGATGGCCGACGGCGAGGGACCCACAAAGGTGATGCCACAGTCGTGACAGATCTCCGCGAACGTGGCGTTCTCAGCCAGGAACCCGTAGCCGGGATGGATCGCATCGGCGCCAGTGACATCGGCGGCAGCGATAATCGACGGGATGTTCAGATATGACAGCTTCCCCTGCGCTGGGCCAATACAGACGGCCTCGTCCGCAAACCGAACATGCAACGATGCACGGTCGGCCTCAGAATACACCGCGACGGTACGGATGCCAAGTTCCTTGGCGGCACGGATGATGCGCAGGGCAATCTCTCCGCGATTGGCGATCAGCAGCTTCTTGATCATGGTCGGTGGCCCGCTTGCTTAGTCTGGCTTGACAAGGAAGATGGGCTGGTTGTACTCCACCGGCTGACCATTTTCAACAAGGATCTTGATGATGGTTCCCGTGACGTCGGACTCGATCTCGTTCATCAGCTTCATGGCCTCGACGATGCACAGTGTGTCACCGGCGTTGATGTGCTGTCCCACCTGCACGAATGAATCTGCATCTGGAGAAGGGGCCCGGTAAAACGTACCGACGATCGGGGACGTGACCGTGTGCCCGCTGTCAGCGGGAGCTGATGCAGAGGGAACACTCGCCGCAGCCGCTGGGGCCGCACTCGAAGCGGCTGGAGCGGCCGCCGGCGCCGGAGTCGGCATAGCATAGCCCTGCATCATCACCGGTGCCTGCGCAGAAGGCTTAGACATATGCACAGACATGCCTTCTTCTTCAATCGACAGTTCACTTGCGCTGCTTTCATCGAAGATTCGCAGCAAACGGCGTAGGTAATTCAGATCCATCGTTCCCTCCAATGTGAATTGGACAGCCCTTACTCCTTAACCCGGTCCATGTAGTCACCAGACGAGGTGTCCACGCGAATCAGATCACCCTCGTTGACGAACAGCGGGACGCCCACCGATGCACCCGTTTCAACGGTTGCCGGCTTCAGGACGTTGGTTGCCGTATCGCCTCGCACTCCAGGCTCGGTGTGCATCACCCGCAACGCCACGTGCTGTGGCATCGTTACCTGCACTACATTATCAGCTTCGTCGCGGGCAATCTGCACCTCAAGGCCTTCCTTCATGAACTTGGCTGACTCACCAACGATCTCGGCCGGAACCGGAATCTGATCGTAGGTATCGGAATCCATGAACATGAACATATCTGCATCCTTGTACAGATACTGGAAGTTGCGCGTCTCAACGCGGACAAACTCAATCGTCTCGCCCGAACGGAACCGCTCCTCACGGAGCTTGCCGGTCTTGATCACCCGCATCTTAACCTGGTAGAAAGCCCGGAGGTTGCCCGGCGTCCGGTGTATGGATTCGAGAACCACACAGAGTTCACCGTTGTGGCGAATCACGGCGCCTACGCGCAGGTCAGCAGTTGTTGCCATGAGGAAGGAGGAATGTCAAAAAATGCAGATCAAAAAATCAATGAGGTCCCGACCGGATTCGAACCGATGTACAAGCTTTTGCAGAGCTCTGTATAGCCACTCTACCACGGGACCGCGTGGGCGGCGAATATACGAAAAGGGGGCTATTCGGGGGTGTTTTTGCCCGTTTTTGCACGTATTTCGGCCGAAAATGCGCGGATTTCATCAATGAGCCGAAGAATATCCCCGTGCGACGCAGGTGTACCGGAGGTCGGTTCGACCCCCTTTTCTGGTTCCATGGCCCCGTCTTGCTCATGCACCATTGGCGCGGCACCCTCAGGCGCGCTGAACTGAAGATCGTCGGGTAGCCCATTCTGCCGCAAGAACTCCTTAGCTCCGGCCACCGTGTAGCGTTCCTCGCGCAGGAGTTTTCGGATCAGCATGAGCACTGCCATGTCACGCGCAGAATAGATCCGGTTACCCGCCCGATTCTTCTGTGGCCGCAGCTGCGAAAACTCTCGCTCCCAGTACCGAAGCACATGCTGCTCCTCCGAAACGATCTTGGCCGCCTCGGTGATCGAGTAGTATAGCTTCTTGATAGACTCCTTCATGGCCAAAGATAGGAGAAGTCAGGGTACAAAGTACGGGGTACGGGGTACGGGGTACGGGGTACGGGGCACTGATCGTCATTCCCGC